>NZ_CP061868.1:2437546-2740677 GCF_022646885.1 Priestia koreensis
ATTATATTTCCCGATACGTTCTACCTAGCATTCTCACTTTAACTGCCAACTACATGGTCGCTTTACTACCATCGAAATATTAATGCATTCTCTTCTTTAATTGACCCTAAAAAAAGACCCATTCTATAAAAAGAATAGGCCTCTCGCTGTCATTCGATTCTTTTTCCCTTTGTTTTTTTCACATGTTCGACCCAGTCCGGATATAAATCGTTGCGACGGTCTCGCCATGTCGTAACAGATCCCTTTGCACGAACATCATGTAAAAGCTGTAGATCCACGTCACCTGTTACAATCATGTCATTATTCATTTCACCTTCTACCACAATGCCCTGCGGTGGAAACGGGATATCATTTGGTGACAGGATTGCCGCCTGACCAAAGTTTGCTCGCATAAAATCAACCGTTGGCAATGATCCGACTGTCCCTGTTGTGACGACATAAATTTGATTTTCAATCGTTCTCGCATGCGCTGAATAACGAACACGGTGAAAACCTTGGCGATCGTCGGTACAAGATGGACAGAACACTACGTCCGCTCCCATCGCACGAACCATACGAACGACTTCTGGAAACTCGATGTCATAACACGTTAAAATTGCAATCGTTCCCTTTTCCGTTTCAAATACATTCACCTCTTTACCAGGTGACACATTCCATTCTTCTACTTCAGTTGGCGTAATGTGAAGCTTAGCTTGCTTTCCAATTGTCCCGTCTGGGTAAAAAAGATGGGCAACATTATAGAGCTTGCCGTCTTCCTCAATAACGTGCGTGCCGCCAATAATATGCATGCCCGTCTGTTTAGCAATCCCTGTAAACAGCTGATAATAATACTCTGTATATGATGGCAAATCCTCAATGGTTTGCTCACGTCCATCTACTTTAAATGATAACAACTGAGTTGTTAAGAACTCAGGAAACAGTACAAAATCCGCATTAAATTCCTGTGCGGTTTTTACGTGGTGAATGACCTGGCTAGCAAAATCATCAAAGCTTTCAATCGTATGCAAGTGATATTGCACAGCGGAAACTCGATATCTCATAAAAAAGCCCCCCTTTGTTTCTCGGTACACATCAACGTCTACTATACCATACGGAGGGGGCTGATTTTAAGAAAAGAGTTTGCAGGGGAGTAAATCTCTTGCTAATGGAAATTATGTTACTTTAATCCCTCGCACTCGAATGCGTTTATAATCCGCTACCCAGCGTCCATCATGATAAAGAATGGTTTTTAAACGCTGTTCAGCTTGAGAGATAATTTCTTCTCTTTCATCTGTCGTAGCATGTTGTAAGAGTGCACCAGCAAACATCTCAATCCAGTTCCTTAACCCGTTTTCTCCTTCTAAAGGGGTAGGACGGTCAATATGACAGGCCATCGTAACGTGAAACCCTTCCCCTTCCATTAATGTGGTATATTCACCAATGCTCGGATAATACCAGGGAAATTCTTCGTCCGTACACGTTACATGGTGAAGGTAGCACTGATGTTTGATTTCATTTGTTATCGTTTGGACGTTTCCCTTCCCACCAAATTCAGCTACGAAACGACCTCCAGGCTTGAGGCTTTGAGCGATACGTTGAAGAGCTTTTTCAGGTGTCTTTATCCAATGAAGCGTCGCATTTGAAAATACTGCATCAAACTCTTCACGATAAGATAATTCGGTGACATCACCTACGAAGAATGAACGTTCAGGGTATTTTTTCTTTGCTTCCATCACCATATTTTCTGATTTATCTACTCCGATTACATTTGCTCCCTTCTTGTACAATTGATAAGCTAAGTCACCCGTTCCACACCCTAAGTCTAGAATACATTCACCTTGCTGTGGGTCCAATAAATCGACTATGTCACCTCCGTACCTTGAGACAAACGAGTGTTTTTCATCATACAAACTAGCATTCCAGCGATCTGTATTCATTAGCAACCACCATTCCTTATAAATAGAATATTCAGTCTTATTTCAACTAAAAAAGAACGCAGCAGGACTGCGTCTTTTTCATTATCGCTGTAACGATGCCAAATGCTCATAAAAATTTGGATATGAAACGGTAACCGCTTCTCCATTTTCAATCTCCACGTCACCTTCTGCAAGGCAAGAAGCAATGGCTAACATCATCCCAATGCGGTGATCACCGTGGCTGCTTACTTTTCCACCTGTTAAAGTAGATTTTCCGCGAATAATCATGCCATCATCCGTCGCTTCGATTTTCACACCAAGAGCTGTTAGCTCATTTACGACCGTATCGATACGGTTTGTTTCTTTTACTTTTAGTTCCGCTGCATCTTTGATGATCGTATCACCTTCTGCTTGTGTTGCAGCTAGGGCAATAATCGGGATCTCATCAATTAAGCGCGGAATCAAGTCGCCGCTTACTTCCGTTCCTTTTAACTGTGATGCTTCAATAATAATATCTGCATACGGCTCGACTGCATCTTCGTTCACGTTAGCAAATGTAATGGATGCACCCATATTTTGCAGAACATCAATGATCCCTGTGCGCGTTGGATTCATTCCTACTTTTTTCAATTCAATACGGCTTCCTGGAACAATTGCACCTGCCACAAGGAAGAACGCTGCGGACGAAATGTCACCGGGTACTTCAATATGCGCCCCTTTTAGCGTTTGACCACCTTCTAATGAAGCCGTTAGTCCATCGACTTTTACCTCAATACCAAAAGCTTGAAGCATGCGTTCCGTATGATCACGGGATTTTTCTGGTTCTGTTACGCTTGTCGTTCCTTCCGCTTGTAGACCAGCAAGTAAAATAGATGACTTCACCTGTGCACTAGCTACCGGAGATTGATAGTGAATCCCCTTTGTTTGTCCGCCGCGAATAGAAAGCGGTGTAAAGTTTCCATCTTCACGCCCATCAATTTTTGCCCCCATTGATTGCAGAGGCTTTGTTACGCGCTGCATCGGACGTTTTGCAATTGAGCTATCGCCAATTAACGTACTATGAAACGGCGTGTTCGCAAGGATTCCTAAAATGAGACGCATCGTCGTCCCTGAATTTCCTACGTCCAAAACATTTCGCGCTTCTTTCAACCCGTCTAGACCTTTTCCTTCTACTTCAACTTGATCACCGTTTTGCGTAATCGTAACACCTAGCTCACGAAAACAAGCAATGGTGCTGAGGCAATCGTCACCAGGAAGAAAACCGGTCACCGTTGTTTTTCCTTTCGCAATGGCACCGAACATAACAGAGCGATGAGAGATCGACTTGTCTCCTGGAACTTGAATCACTCCGTTTAAGCTTGATGTTGCTTTTGATAACACTTTTGTCATAAAAATCCACTCCTTTCAACGTTAAATGCAAATCGAATCACGGAACGTTTTTGCATCTGAAAAATAAGTATAAAGCTCATGCTGATCAGACTTTTCAAGCAGCTGTTTGACCTGCTGCATTTCCTTCATCCAGTCCTCTAAAAGATCTAATAGCGTGTCTCGATTTTGGCGGGAGATATCACGCCACATCACAGGACTGCTTGAGGCAATTCGTGTGATATCGCGAAATCCTCCTGCCGCCATTTGGCGAACAAGATTATTTTTGTTTGCGTGTTCTTCTACTTGCCGAACAAGGCTTGCTGCGATCATATGAGGGAGATGACTGATAACCCCTGTAACTTGGTCGTGCTCTTTCGCGTCCATTGTAATAAAATTTGCTTCTGTGTCACTCAACCACTTTGTTAGCATTTCTAATTGCGCTACGGTCGTTTCAGCAGAAGGCGTTAACACATAGCGAGCGCCTCTGAACAGATCTGCCGTCGCATAAGCAGCTCCGCTTTCGTGGGATCCAGCCATTGGGTGACCTCCGATAAAGGTTTTTCCGGACTCATTTAGTCGCTCTGCTGCTTTCATAATGGACCATTTTGTACTGCCAACGTCTGTGATGATTGCCTGATCCTTCAAGTCCCACTCAGCAAGCTTTTCCATAAATTGAATCGTTTGCTCAACGGGAGTTCCTAGTATAATGAGGTCTGCCTGCTCAGCAGCTTTTCGTACGTCTGATACCATTTCGTTAATGATACCTTTGCTTTTTGCCATCTCTAAGTTAGGAGTATGTATATCATAACCAGCGATAACAATGTCTTGCTGTTTTTTCATACTTAATGCAACTGAACCACCAATTAATCCTACTCCAACTAGCAATACTTTTGTCATCGCTGATCCCCTCTTACTTAAAATTTTCTTGCGTATTCTTCATGACGCTCAATATTTTCACGAATTAAATCAATTCGATCATGACCAAATTGATCAATAATCGCATTCGCTAATTCCCATGCGATCACTGCTTCCGCGATCACGCTTGCCGCTGGTACCGCACAGCTATCAGAGCGCTCAATGCTTGCTTGGAACGGTTCTTTTGTTTCAATATCAATGCTTTGTAACGGTTTGTAAAGCGTTGGGATCGGCTTCATTACGCCTCTTACAACGATCGGCATTCCTGTTGTCATACCGCCTTCTAAACCACCCGCATTGTTTGTTTTACGCGTATAGCCTTCTTCTTCACTCCAAAGAATTTCATCGTGAACTTGGCTTCCTGGCTTGCGTGCTGCCTCAAATCCAACACCAATTTCAACACCTTTGAATGCGTTGATGCTCATAATTGCAGCCGCTAATTTTCCGTCTAATTTACGATCATAGTGAACGTGGCTACCAAGACCTGTTGGCACACCTTCAACGACTACTTCCACAATACCGCCGATGCTATCGCCGTTTTCCTTCGCATCATCAATCGCCTTCATCATTTTTTGAGCCGCTTCCTCATCTAAACAACGAACAGGTGACGCTTCTGTGATTTCTTGAAGCTGTTGAATGGAGTCATAAGACGTATTCTCTGCTTTCACACCGCCGATTTCTAATACGTGACCTGCTACTTCAATACCAAGCGACTTTAAAATTTTCTTTGCCACTGCCCCTGCTGCCACACGAACCGTTGTCTCACGTGCTGATGAGCGCTCTAGTACGTTACGCATATCACGATGACCATACTTAATCGCTCCGTTTAAATCCGCATGCCCTGGACGAGGCTTTGAAATTTGACGCTTTACTTCCTCTTGGTTATCAACAGGGTCTGCACCCATAATGTTTCTCCAATGCGTAAAGTCTTTGTTTTCTACGACAAGCGCGATCGGAGACCCAAGCGTTACTCCGTGACGAACGCCGCTCGTAATATTCGCACGATCCGTTTCAATTTGCATACGGCGACCGCGACCATGACCTTTTTGACGACGCGCTAGCTCTGTATTGATATCTTCTGCTAATAGCTCAAGTCCTGCAGGTACGCCCTCTAAAATCGTCGTAAGCTGTGGACCATGTGATTCTCCGGCTGTTAAATATCTCATTATTCTGTCTCCCTTCTAACTAAAGAGAACTCCTCCCTCGTATGCGGGACGAGTTCTCCTGTGTAACAAATCCGACTTTCTACCTTATTATATTAGAACTTTGCTGCTACGCTTTTTAATTCTTCCATGAATGCGTTGAATTGTGGAATGTCCATTTGTTGAGCAGAATCTGATAATGCTACTGCTGGGTCTGGATGTACTTCCGCCATTACTGCATCTGCGCCAATTGCAATCGCTGCTTTTGCACATGGTAATAATAAGTCTCTGCGACCTGTTGAATGCGTTACGTCCACAACAACTGGTAAGTGAGTTTCTTTCTTTAAGATCGGTACAGCTGAGATATCTAATGTGTTACGTGTTGCACGCTCGTATGTGCGGATTCCGCGCTCACATAAAATAATGTTTCCATTTCCGCGAGACATGATGTATTCTGCTGCATTAATGAACTCGTCGATTGTTGCTGCTAGACCACGTTTTAATAGAATTGGTTTATCTATTGAACCGGCTGCTTTTAATAATTCAAAGTTTTGCATGTTACGTGCACCAATTTGAATCACATCTAAGTATTCTGCCGCAATTTCAATGTCTTGTGGTGTTACGATTTCACTTACTACTGCAAGATCTAGCTCATCTGCTACACGACGTAGAATTTTTAGCCCTTCAATACCAAGCCCTTGGAAATCGTATGGAGATGTACGTGGCTTGAATGCTCCACCGCGCATTACTTTAATACCTTGCTCCTTAAGCGCTAAACCAACTTCGCGAACTTGCTCGTAGCTTTCTACCGCGCATGGCCCCATTACGAATTTCACGTTTCCATCACCAATTTTTTCGCCTTTAATGTCAACGATTGTGTCTTCTGGCTTTTTCTTACGAGATACTAAAAGTGCTTTACTGTGATCGTCTTCTTGCAACTCTAAGCTTGCTTTGAAGATTTCCTTGAAGATGTGTTGAATCGTTGATGATTCGAATGGACCATCGTGATGCTCTTGAATAAGATTTAATGATTGACGCTCACGAACTGGATCAAAGCGATTCACACCTTGTAAACTTTTGATTTTTCCGATTTCTTGTGCAACGCGACCGCGCTCGTTTAATAATTTTAAAATTTCTAAGTTAATGTCATCTACCTGTGCACGTAAAGATTGTAATGTTGGGTTTGTCATAATAAATTCCTCCTGAAATTTGATTTAGTCTGTTTGCCATTCAGAGTTTCCCCTAAATGAAGATGGTTCATCACACTCCGGATACAATCAGAGAAACAAAAAAGTCCCTACTGATTGTATCATCAGTAGGGACGAATAAATTCGCGGTACCACCCTAGTTGCAAGCATTGCTGCTTACCTCTTCATTAAGATAACGGAAGTTCTCCGTCTTTTCGAAATAATCCGAAAAAGAAAGCTCCAAGAATGTAATTCATATGCTCTTTGTGCTGATTCTCACCAACCATCAGCTCTCTGGAAAACAGGGAGAGTCATATTACTAATGCCCTTTTCATCGCTTTTTACTGTATTTAGTTATAAAAAAAATCCCTACTGTCAAACAGTAGGGACGAGAGAGATCGCGGTACCACCCTAGTTGTGAACAAAAACGTCCACCACTTCATTGAAATAACGGTTCATCACCGTCTTTCCCTCGATAAGACAAACGCCTTATGTCGAAAAAGAAGCTCCAGGATCGTAATTCACATTTATTTGTGTACTGACTCACAGCGACCGTCAGCTCTCTTTAACAGGGAAATAAATGCTACTGCAATTCCTCTCTTCGCAAAATCTATATGTAAGATTGGTTGTGTTTGTTGATGTGATGTTGTTTTGTATTATGAACCTTATTTTCACATTCGTCAATAGGTTTTTGCATATTTTTTAAAACTTTTTCTATTCGCTTGCTCATTCTTTAACATTATTGAATCAAAAACGTTTTTAGCACATCGTTGCGTGCCTCACTGCATCAGCAGTTTCTAAAAGCTACTCTACTACAGCTACACAACCACTTACTGTCCCTCATTCTTCTACAGATAAGCAAATAAGCTGCCTTTTTAAGGCTACCTGCTCGCGTGGGTAGAAGTGAATTCAAAATTATATTACCATAGCGCAATATGACCATCTGTGCGCGCTTCGGTCCCCCCAAAGAGCACACCTGTTTCTTGATCACGACAAATAATCTGTCCACGACCAAAGCTCGTTCTGCTCGGTGCTAGTGATACGTCATGGCCTCTTCTTATAAGCTCATTCAAAATATGTGGTGCGACTTCTTGTTCAAACGTTACTTTTTTATCTTTCATCCACTGCCAGCGCGGCGCATCAAGAGCAGACTGTGGGTTCATTGCGAAGTCAATCATGTTCATCACAACCTGCAAATGGCCCTGTGGCTGCATAAACCCTCCCATGACCCCAAATGGCCCGACAGCTTTGCCACCCCGTGTTAAAAAGCCAGGAATGATCGTATGGAACGTCTTTTTACCAGGATCTAATCGGTTATGATGTGTTCGGTCTAAAGAGAAATTGTGGCCGCGATTTTGCAGAGCAATCCCTGTCCCTGGAACAACAAGACCTGAACCAAACCCCATATAGTTACTTTGAATGAACGACACCATATTTCCTTCACCATCCGCTGTCGCCAAATAAACCGTGCCGCTTTTCGCTGGCTCTCCCCATTCAGGCTGTCTCGCACGTTCCCCAATCAATGAACGTCTTGCAGCTGCATACTCTTCTGAAAGCAAATCCTTAATCGATACTTGCATATGATTACCATCCGTTATGTAGCGCATCCCATCAGCAAAAGCGAGCTTCATCGCTTCAATTTGTTGATGATACGTTTCAGCAACTTCTTTCCCAGAAAATTCTTGCTGATCAAGCATTTTTAATGCTAAAAGCGCAACCAGACCTTGTCCGTTCGGTGGAATTTCCCACACTTCATGCCCTTTATAGGAGACAGAAATAGGATCCACCCACTCTGGATGATAAGCAGCGAGATCTTCTTTTGTAATAAACCCACCATATTTTTGTGAAAAAGCATCAATCTGATCGGCTAATTCACCACGATAAAAGGATTCCCCGTTTGTTTCTGCAATGGAAAGAAGCGTTCTCGCATGATCAAGGGAATGCCACATTTCCCCCGCTTTTGGAACCTTTCCGTTCGGTGCAAACGTATCAAACCACGATTGAAACTCCTCACCTTTTAAACGCTCCTGAAAGATCTCATACGCACGCTCCCATCCTGCTGCAAGCGTTGGTGAGAGCGGAAAGCCTTCTTGGGCATAGCGAATAGCGGGTTCAAGTACTTGTGAAAGCGTAAGACGTCCAAATCGCTTCGACAGCTCTACCCACGCACTAGGCGCTCCTGGCACCGTTACCGGAATGAACCCGTGAGAAGGAATTTCTGAGTATCCTAGCTCTTCTATTGCCTCAATGGACATCGCCTTTGGAGCGGGACCGCTCGCATTTAAACCATATAGGGATTCGTTCATCCATACAATCGCAAAAGCATCGCCACCAATTCCATTTGACGTCGGTTCTACTACCGTTAAACAAGCAGCTGTTGCAATGGCTGCATCTACTGCATTACCACCACGTTTTAAAATATCCAATCCCGCCTGCGCGGCAAGCGGTTGTGACGTGGCTACCATTCCATTACGTGCAATAGATGTCATTCGCTGTGAAGCGTAAGGATATGTATAAAGGGTCTTTTCCATTCGTATTCCTTCTCTCTAATTTAAAATATTCATACTCGCTCAATTGACTTAAGTGGCTTACTGTATAGCTATTTTCCCAACTAATGAATTGGAGAGACCTGTTCTACTTGTCTCAAAATAGTGGTGACCAACGATTAAAACTTTTTAAAAAACGATGGCTACTTCTCTATTTATTTCCCTAGAAATATTTTTATAATTTTCAGACAATTTAAGATATAAATCGACAAATTGCGTTTTTTTTAAACAAAAGGGAGAGCAGGGAATACGTTCCCTACTCTTATTATCCTTCTATTTTACTTTGAACCGAAGCTAGTTTCCCAGCCATTGTATGCTTTTTATCACGACGATCATCAATGCGGATATTTGTGCATACGCGCTGAATCCCCTTATCAAATGGCACTTCGTGAAGCTCTTTTACAAGCTCTAATAGATCACTCAGTTCTCCTTCAATAAGTGTACTCATCGGTGTGAGCTGGTATGTAACGCGGTCTTTATGATTGTCCAGAATCTTATGAATATCTGCTACATAATGACTCATGCTCGGTGTTTCAGTCCCAAGCGGAATAATTGTCATATCAATAATAGCCATTTCAATCCCTCCAGTATAAGTGTCTTTCCTATCATACCATAGTTTAAAAAAGAGGATGAAATAGAACGATTAAAGATAAATTGATGACAGCGTTCAGCGAATTAGTAACTAGACTTTTTATTTCCCTAAAACGTAAGAATATTGTCCACTTGCTAACCATCTTGGCAAAGTTTGAAAAAAATAGACACGGTGAATGAAAACCATGTCTATTTTTATTCTATTGTTGTCTCAGAAGTAACGGTTTGTATGATAAAACCCTCGATTGTTCAGCACTCCAAACGCACGGAAACTTACAACAGATCATTACTTGTGAAACAGCAACCTACTTCCGATCAATAGTAGCTTTTTGCTCCTAAATAACGAGACTGCCAGTAAGAAGTGTTCATATCTGTAATTGTTACACCGCGAGAAGACGATGCATTTAAGAATTGACCGTTTCCAAGGTAGATCCCTACGTGAGACGGACCTGGCTTGTATGTTTCAAAGAATACTAGATCCCCTACAGATGGAGAAGATACGCTTTGACCAGCGCTATAGATTGTTGCAGCTGTACGTGGTACGCTTACGCCTGCTTTAGCAAATACATAGTTAATGAACCCACTGCAGTCGAAGCCGCTTGGTGATGAACCGCCCCATACGTATGGAACTCCCATGTATTGCTTACCAATTGAAATGATTTGTGCTGCTTTATCTTGAGACGTAATGCCTTTTACTGATGACGTTGAGCTTACAGAAGAAGCTGAACCAAGTGCACGCATTGTTGCTGGACCTGCTACTCCGTCAACAGACAAGCCGTGTGCACGTTGTAACGCCATAACCGCATTCTTTGTTAAAGAACCGTAGTAACCAGTTGGGCTTACTTTTAGGTAACCTTTGCTCTTTAACTTTGATTGTAATGACGTAACAGAAGAACCGCTCATTCCAAGTTTTAATGTTGCACTGCTTGACGTGCTTGAGCTCACTGTGCTTGCAGATGTACCGCCTCCGTTAAGCGCTTTTAGCGTAGCAGAACCAACCACACCGTCTACTGACAAGTGGTTTGCACGTTGGAAGTTCATGACTGCATCACGAGTAATTGGGCCAAAGTATGTTGTTGTATTCGCTTTGAAATAGCCTTTATTTTTTAGAAGTTGTTGCACTTGTTGTACAGCCGCTCCGCGTGAACCTTGTTTTAAAAGACCTGTGCTGCTTACTTTTGCAGAACTGCTTACAGTAGCGCCACTTAATAAAGCACGATATGTATTTTTACCAGCAATTCCATCTGCCGAAAGATGATTTGCACGTTGGAATTTCATTAAGGCATCTTTTGTAATGCTCCCAAAATATGTGGTTGTTCCCGCTGAGAAGTAACCTTTGTTTTTTAACGTTTGTTGTAGTTGTTTTACATCTTGGCTTTTCATGCCATATTTTAAAGTTGTATCTCCAAGAGCCGCGTGGCTGATCGTTGGTACAATTGTAAGTGTCGAACCTAATGCAATAGAATATATTAACTTCTTCATAGAAATTTATCCTCCAGTGTCATAATCTACTAATTCGCTGACGGTTTACATTGTAGCAATATTATATTACAAGAAAAACGCATTAACATTACAGTTTTGTTACAAGGAGCGACAAAACTCTTCTCGTTCTAACGATATATTTTTGATCGTTTTGTCATAAAAATGGTTATTTTTTCACTTTCATTCCCTTATTTTTCTCTCTAAAGACATTTTTTTCTATGATTTTCGACTCTTATTATTGGAAAATAATATACTATTATTTACTTTTATTTACATGAAGATTTTAAAAAAGTTGAACTATATTGAAAAATCAGCTATTAAAAATAATAAAAAATGCCTATCTAAGTTAGATAAGCATTTAAGAATAACATTTTAATACCACGGAGCTTTAAAATAGGTTTTCTGCGCTTTTACTTTAATGCCGTGCGCTAAGAGCGTAAACGATAAAATCATAAACAGCAAGAAAGCAAGCGGGATGAACATTAAATAGCTTTGTCCCCACATTAAGCTTGGTCGTGCTTGCCCTACTAACCCTGCCCATTCCTTTGTGACTGACACAAAAGTGTTAAATTCAGGATCAAACTTTGTCCCACCAATAAATAAGTTAAACAACGCAAGCTGCCCCATGAGTGAGAGCGTATGAACAATTTCGATGACGAGCAAATACGGCATTTCTGATCGTAGGTGGGGAAACACTTCTTTGCGGATTATCGTCATTCTCGTCGCACCGCTTACTACTGCTGCTTCCATAAACGGCCGCTTTTTAATTTCAATCGTCTTATGACGAACCGTCGAGGCAATACTTGGAACTCCCACTATTCCCGCTATCAAAGCAAATAGTACGCTTAATTCGACAGGTGTAAAGGGTGATTCAATGGTGATGTTGACAAGCATAAAATAAACAATCAAAAAGCTTGGAATATAACTCCATGTTTCTTCAAACGCTTCCCACCATACCGGTTGTTTTTTCAGCATACCAATGCCAATGCCAATAATGGTTCCTAGCAAAACCTTAATTAACGCAACGGAAACTCCAATTATAATCGTATACCGCATACCATAAAGAAGTTCCGATAAAAGATCATAGCCCCAATAATCCGTTCCTAATATGTATTGCTTGCTTTCAAATGGAGGAAATGGTGGTGAAAACAGCGTATATTTCCCGTCAATGACCTCGCTATACACCCCTGAATTATAGGTTAAATCATGTGGTGCAACTTTAGGACCAATAATGCCTCCTATTAGCATAAGGGATACGAAGAATACTCCAATATACAATGAATAATTTCTCGTTTTACCCACGAATGAACACCTTCTCAAATAAATATAAAAAGAGTTGAATAACGTAATAATTTAGTACGGCAATGACCGTTAAAACTGACAAAGCAATAAGTACTTTCGGGAATTCATATCCAAGAAAAATGAGCTTTGTCAGACCCGGAATAAGAAATAAATATTCGACGATAAATAAGCTTCCTACAGTTAATGAGATGACTTTCTTTAAGTCGGCCTGTAAGAAAGGTTTTAAATTCTTATACACGTGCTGTAGATCTATGTACTGCTTGGACAATCCTTTCGCCATTGCGGTGCGAATATAATCCTCTGTTAGTAGTTCCTTGTACTTGTATGCGAGCATTTTGATTAAGTACATCATCGGCGTAAGCGATAAAAAAATGAGCGGATAAAGGGGATAGTCTAGGGACGCTTTTGTCGATAGCACCATTAAGAGAATACCCGTTTTTTTATACAATGTAATGGCGACATAAATCCCAAGCAACACGTAAACAAAATCAGGGATAATCGCTAGTACTGAAATAATACCTCTCACCATTTTAGATAAAAAGGCCCGATGAAACATATAGCCGCAAATCATGCTGACAACAAGGGCAATCATTAAGCTATAAAAAAGCATTAATCCCGAATTAATGGCAAGAGGGACGATATCCTGCCACAGATGCCCTTTTGATAGCGGCATTCCCATCTCAGAATAAGCGCTTGTATACGTTGTAAAGGACGAAAGACGAAGTTCTCGTATGACATTCAACGCATTTTTAAACTGCGGAATAAGTGACGCTCTCTCTGGATCTTGCAACAACGGGAATCCAGCGATAATGGCAATTAGTAAAACACCAAAAATCACCTTCCATATCGTTTTTAACATATGTATCCTACACCCCTATTACGATTCGGAAACCAACTGCAAGAAATGTTCCGGCTTCATATTTTCTGCCTCTGTCACGATTACGACCATACTCGTTGTCGCTTTTGTTTCATGCCATTCTTCCTGTTTCCAAAACGCAGCTTGTCCTTTTTGAATGACAGTCCGATCTTCCTCTGTCGTGCGAACGACCCCTTCACCATGCACAACGATAAACAATTGATCAACTGTTGCCTGATGATAACCTACTACTTCACCCGGTTCAATATACATACATCCAATGTGAGTGATGCCTTCTGTTACCAATAGCTTTGTCATAAGGAAATTAGAGTCGTATTTATGAACGGTTCGACACACACCCTGATCAAATCGATAAATCTCCATCCTTCTTACTCCTTCCACACATATTTTTCCAAACAGACTAGTTCTATTATACTGATAGTTTAGAAAAACACAAAATACTAAAAAAAGAGAAGCTTGTTAAAAGCTTCTCTCAACGCTATCCTACTAAAAGTCGACTACTCTCTAGGATGTCGTGTCCCCACACGTAAAACCCTGTTAGAACACCAACGAGTGCAAGATACGCTATTAGCCATAGAATTTTCTCTTTTGTGGATGTTAAATAATAAGTCTGTAGCTTCGTTAAACGCTCTGTTACTTTTTTCTTTTCCTTATCTAGCCAATTAAACGGCGTGTCCTCTTCCCCATACGTTAACCCTAATGACCATTGGCGCAAGAAATTTTTGGCCGTTGAATACGCACTAACTCGATACGCATATTCATCTCTTTGCAGCTTTTTCTTATCGTCTTTAAATGGAATATATCGTTTTTTCATCGTGTACAGCAGCTGGTTGTAGTCAAACTCCTTTTGACCAAACTCTTCTGCTTTTTGAATTAAATGACGACGCATAAGCTCTGAACGAATAGGCTCGTATAGTGAAAGATACGGACTCTTATCATCTACTTCATGAAACACTTCTTCTACTTCATTTAGAACAGTAAGCTCTGTTTGAAGCTGTTTTTGTTCATACAGTTCCTTAATGCGTGCCCACCACGTGGTTAAACCGATAATAAAGATTAAAATCATAATGGCGCTTCCATCGTAAATCATCCAAGGAATAAGGACAATAAGTCCGATTAGCCAAATCTTTGTGGATAAAACCGTCACGATCCGGCCGCCGTCTAGCGGTGAAACAGGAAATAAATTAAATAGATTTAAAAGTGCTCCAAATCCGATAATGAGTCCCCATAGCGGATCGTTCGTCCAAAAATATAGCGGAATAGCAGGTAAAAATGAAAGAAGTCCAAAAAGCGGACCAGCAAAGGCAATATACGCTTCATCCTTTGCATTTTTTGGCAACTCCTTCATCCCGATTACAGCACCCATAAACGGAATAAAGATCGCAGGTGACGTGGCAATTCCTTTTCTTCTTGCCGCAACTAAGTGGCCCATTTCATGGACAAACAGCAAATATACGAGAGCAACGGCAAACTTCCACCCGAAAAACAACCCGTACGCCCCTAGTGTAATGAGCATTGATATAAGCGTCGATAGCTTGGTCAACTTTAGAACGACCACCAGCCATTTAAATTTACTGGCTAAAAACAGCAACGCAGCTCCTATGCCGGCTGTTTTTTTCTTCATGTCCCCCACTCCTTCTGTTTTCTCTATGCACGATTGTTTTCACCATCTACTTTTATAAGCTCTTGCTCTAGCTGTTACTTTATATACGGAGAAGTGTGTGAAAAGGTTTCATCTTGCCATATAAGAAAGCGCTGGATACACACCAGCGCTTCATTTCTTCTCTTTTTTCCGATCATGAATGGTTTTCGCGATTGTTATAATTAACAAAATGAAAATAACGCCCGCCCAGGCGATCGCCTGCAACAAAAAATCCATCTCATGACCTCCTTACTATCGCTGATTTTGCTTCATCTGCTGAAACTTATTTTGAAGCTCTTCAAGACGAACTTTTCCTTCTTCACGAAGACGTTTGTTTTCATCTTCAATCGCTTTTGTTTCTTGCATTCCTTTTACAATAATATCCCACGTTTGTTCCATCGTCTCAATTTTAATGCTCGGACTGCCTGCGAGCTTCGCAATATCTACGCTTTGCTGAGAAATGTTTTGTGCGTTACGTAACAACATTTCATTCGTACGCTTATCAAGTTCGCTCATCGATTTTGCGACCATGTTTTGACGTTTTGCTGCAATAGCGTTAATTAATCCCGCTTTAAAAATTGGAATAGTCGTGACAAACGCAGAGTTAATTTTCGCAATAAGCTTCGTATTCCCGCGCTGCAACATGCGAATTTGCGGCGCAGACTGATAAGCTACTTGTTTGGCAATCTCTAAGTCGTATACGCGTTGTTCCATTAGCTCAATGGCATTACGAAGGGAATCAAGCTCCATTACAGCTAGCTGTTGTCCGCTTGCTGCACGCTCCTCAAGACCTGGAAGCTGTTTTTTCACTTCCTCGACCTTCATTTCTCCTGCGACAATATACTTCTCTAGCTGAATGTAATACTGAAAATTTTGTTCATATAAATCTTCTAACGTTAGGGTTGATTTTTTCATTTCGTCTTCATACTTCTTAATTTCAATGTATACTTTATCAATTTCAGAACCCATTGTTTGATATTTGGCAAATAGCTTCTCAATGAGTTTTTGGCCACGGTTAAATAGCTTCGAGAAAAGACCTTTGTCTTCTACAAAATCTTTGCTATCAAACTTGTCCATGATTTTTCCTAGCTGAGTTAATAGAACGCTTGATTCTTCCATACTACTCGATTTAATGGAATTTAAAATACGTCCTGAAAACGCAGAAATTTCATCCGCCGGCTCTTTCCCGTACTCTAGTAGCGCGATTTGGTTACGGTGATCGATACCGTCCGCTAAGCGCTGAACGTCTGGTTCTTGACGCAGTTGCAGCTTAATTTCGTTTGGCTTTTGTTCAAGTAGCTCCTCTTGCTTATCTAATCCCAGCGTTTGTAGCTCATTTACATTCATTGACATATGTATGCTCCTTTTTAAAATATTTTTTTGATCACTCGTTTTAATAAGGATGCTTCTTTAAACTCTTCGTTAAAGCTGACGTCCTCTAACCAATGGTCATCATATAAATCTTCTGACACATATTGCTCGATATCATTTTGTCCGGTCGGATTAAACAAGACAACATCTACGCCAAGCTCATTCATTAGTAAAAGCTCAGCACTGTCCGAACGCGACAACTTGCCGTTTTTATCCGTATTAAACAAAATGAGACGCGGAACAGATTGAGAATAATCAAATTGCTGCAGCATTCGTAACAATTGTGGTGATATTTCCATTGACTGTGTGAACAAATACAGCTGCAGCTCATACATGTTTTCATGTGGCAGAGGCTTTAACTTTGGCAGTTCACAGTAACGTGAAATCGCACTTGCGATGTTTTTTTGCAGACCGCTCGGCAGCTCTCGATATCGCCACCAGTTTGCCGCCATCATTTTGTCAGGATTCAGCCGCCCTGTCTCACCAAGCGCATTTTGATAGTGAAAGTGATTATTAGCCTTCACTTCTTTTGTAAAAGGAAACGTTCGAATAGTTGAGGCTAGTTCATATTCAGTTAATTCGTGAATTCGATCCCAGTAATGGCGCTTGTTCTTTGAAATTCCTGACACTTTAGAAAAAATAGTCGGAACATAAACCGTCTCATCAGCCACTTCGAAGTTTGGTCGGATAAACGCGCGTTCACGCATCACGATGTATAGCTCATCATACGTTGTCTTTAACGTAATGGATCGAGAGAGATAATCGCGGAACTGCCAAGACTTATACAGCATAGACTGATCTTGATGCAACAGCTCGTCAATTTCTTGTGAAGCACGAAACGCAACCGTTCCTTTTCGGACTGGCTTTGTTTCTGGAAATGGCTTTAACGGGCTTGTTTTTGGATAATGGAACACCTTGCTAAAGACTTCAGCATGATCAAGTTGCTTCATAATGTCTGTTGCTTCTGGATGAAACATTAACACATCATACCCAAGTAATAATAAATAAAGTAAAAAATACTGCTCGCTTTTTGTCGCATCGCCATACCATGTAATCACAGGGCGAGTATTCTCTGCTAACCATATAGAGATATGGTTGAACTGCCATTTCACTAAATCCGTAAACACTCGTCGAAAGTCAGCATCTAACAACTCTTTTTCATGCTGACTTGCAAACAATTCCAATACTTTTCGAAATGATTGACGAATATGAACGGAATACGATTCATCGCTTCCTTTCGGTAGTAGACGCTCTCCTTCTAGAAAGGCAATGAACCGGTTAATGGAAAGACCTTTTTCTTCCGTATGAATCATGAGCATTTTTTGAATTGCTTGACGATGTTCGTTTGTAATAACCTTGTTAAGATTCCCGCTCAGCACAATGCTATTGGCCGTTTCATTTTTTAACGCGTACAGCATTTCGGCATATTCATCCTCATTGTGAGGAACTCCTAAAAACCGACCTGCTACTTGAGGAATTTTGTAGACATTTTCTCCTTCTTCATAGCCTTTTCGCGCCAGCGCTGATGTTGATGCGAGATCGATCCAGTCCACGTTTTCTAATGGAATGGGCTGAAATTGAAACTGCTTGGACACTCTGCTTCAATCTCCTTTCTTCTAAAAATGTGCCACCTATTCTTATGTTTAATGGAAAACCCTCTAGATGATGGCCTCACTTCTTTCGATTTTCGTTGTCATTACTTGCATAGAGAAGAAAGGCTTTCAGTCCTTTTCTCTCCCTTTAATAGATACTTTTATCATACACCTGTTTACATCTTTTTCCCAATGAGATCTATAAAGGAGATAAAAAAAGGGAAAGCTCACAGAATGAACCTTCCCTCTTCTCACCACTTTTCATGGTACGATGACCTATACAAATTCTTTTGCAAGAAGCTTTGCTCGCCGATTACGCAGATTCTTTTAGTTTATTCTTTTGACTATTTTTGCGATTTGTAAGATATCCTGCAAGTAAGACTAGGGCTGTAATGATTCCCACGATAACGTAGCCAATTACACCATGAGGAAGTTTTACAAGATCGTTCAAGCTTTCATCTTTAATAATCATATCGCCTGCTGTCCATGCTAAAATCCCTGCTCCGATGTAACCGATCCAAGCAAATTTCTCCATTGCTTTTACGATTGCTTTTGATCCGAAAATCATAATTGGAATACTGATTAATACTCCGATCGCAATCATTAAGATGTTACCGTGAGCAGCTCCTGCTACCGCCACGACGTTATCAAGACTCATAACAGCATCAGCAATGATGATAGTCTGAATGGACTTCGCTAAGCTGTTACTGGACTTAATATCTGCTTCGCCTTCTTCTTCTACTAATACCTTGTACGCAATCCATACAAGTAAAAGACCACCGATAAGGTGAACGAAAGGAATTTTCAATAAGTACACAATAATAGCGGCTAAACCAATTCGGAGCACAACAGCTCCAACCGTTCCCCAGAAGATCGCTTTATTTTGCTGATCTTTTGGCAAACTTCTTGTTGCCATCGCAATCACGACCGCATTATCCCCTGATAAAATAATATCAATGAGGATAATTTTGACTAGAGCAATTAATGCGCCTGACGACACAACAGCTCCAATGGTAAAGAATAAGTCATTCATCTTTTACTATCTCCTTTTTCTTTTCACAGGTTTTACACCTGTAACCCATAGTTACGACACAGCGCAGCTAATCCACCTGAGAAGCCGCTACCAATCGCATTAAACTTCCACTCTCCATTATGCTTGTAAAGTTCGCATATGACAACCGCTGTTTCGATCGAAAAATCTTCTCCTAAGTCATAGCGCATCACTTCCTGGTCTGAATCCGCATCTACCACACGAACAAACGCATTTGAAACTTGCCCGAAGTTCTGGCGGCGAGCCTCAGCATCATGGATCGTAACCGTAATTCCCACGCGTTCAACGTGAGAAGGCATCGCGGCAAAATCCACGATTAGCTGCTCATCATCGCCATCTCCTTCACCAGTACGATTATCGCCTGTATGCTCGACAGCACCCGTAGGACTTTTTAAGTTGTTATAAAAAACAAACTCTTCATCGTTTTCTACTTTACCAGATGCATTGGTTAAGAACGCTGATGCATCCAAGTCGAAGTCATGACCTCCGCTGTATTTATTTGTGTCCCAACCAAGTCCAATGACCACTTTCGTTAAACCAGGGTTTGTTTTTGTCAGGTCCACACGCTGACCTTTTGATAGTGTAATTGACATGTTTATTCCCCCATTTTACATCTTTTTAAAAAAGGGAGGACGTCCTGCCCATTATCCTCCCTTTTTTATGCATTTACTTACGCTAATCCGAAGTCTCTTACTAAAGATCCTAGACCGCCTTGATAACCGCTTCCGATCGCGCTGAATTTCCATTCTTCGTTATGGCGATAAAGCTCACCTACTACAATGGCTGTTTCAATAGAGAAATCTTCTCCAAGGTCGTAGCGAATAAGTTCTTCACCCGTTGATTCGTTTAGAATACGCACGTATGAGTTGCTTACTTGACCAAAGTTTTGGTTGCGCTCTTCGCCTTCATGGATCGTGATCGTAAAGGCAATTTTTTTAATGTTCGCTGGTACATTTTTAAGGTTAACCGTTACTTGCTCATCATCACCTGCGCCAACGCCTGTGCGGTTATCTCCTGTATGAACAACTGCCCCGTTTGCACCTGTTGTATTGTTATAGAAAACAAAGTCAGCTTCTGAAGCAGCTTGTCCATTTTCATTTAGCAAGAAAACAGAAGAATCCAGGTCAAAGTCGTTGCCACCGTCATACTTATTTACGTCCCATCCTAATCCTACAACAACGCTTGTTAGACCAGGATTTGTTTTTGTTAAGTCAACCTTTTGTCCTTTTGATAGATTAATAGCCATAGTTAATCTCTCCTTCAATTGATTATAATTATTACGATAACTTCTATTAAGAGTATTTGCTAGCAACTTGAGAAATGGATATGTCTTTTGTTCCCTCACCGACAGCAGAGAATTTCCACTCGCCACCATGGCGATAGAGTTCTCCTGCAAACAGCGTTGTTAACCCCGAAAAATTGTCGGTAATGTTATAATGAACAAGCTCATTGTTTGAAGATGCATCAACAATTCGAATAAATGCATTTTGAATCATGCCAAAATCTTGATGACGCTTATCCGCATCATAAATATTCACAACGAACACTAATTTATGTACAATAGACGGCACTTTTTTTAAATCAACGAAGATTTGTTCATCATCTCCGTCTCCGTGTCCTGTTAAGTTATCGCCAGAGTGACGAATACTTTGACAAGCGCTTTCTCTGTTCCCAAAGTAAATAATTTTGCGCTGACTGCGAAGCTTTCCATCTTCATCTAGCATTAGTACAGAAGCGTCACAATCAATGTTCGCTCCGCCTCCACCAAATCCAAGGAAGCTTTTCTTCTTTACAGGATCCCATCCTAGACCAACCATCAATTTAGAAAGTCCCTGCTGACCTTTTGTTAAATCAATTTTTTGACCTTTTGTTAATGAAATTGCCATGTGTACTCCTCCTACTCTTTCATAAGGATAGCATAGTTTTCAGACATATTACCACCGATGGATAATACCTTAAACATTTTTTTCCTTTTTTGTTTTTAGTTCCTCTGTATCTAGTTTTACGTTTTGATTCATCAAAAGGTTTCATTTTTCGCCACAATTTTGTCATTTTTTAAAAACGCTGAAACGGAAAGGAGGCAAAACAATCCATTTTCCTCTTACAAGAAGGTCTCTTTGTGCGATAAAAATTTCATGTAAAACCGGTAATAAATAAAGTTAATTTATAGGAATTTATGTTAAAATAAGGATATTATTATTAGACAGACAAGACGGGTAATCGAACAAACAACTAGTATACAGATAAAAAAGGAAGGGATCGTTTGAATATAAGAAGATGGGCTATTAACGGTTCAATAGTCTTAGTAGTGATATTCATTGCAATACTCAGTGAACGATACGATTTCAATGAGATGGCTGCGAAAGAAGTTCCTTTCTTTAAACAGAATGACTTTAATACCGTAAATAGTAAAGAAAGCTGGGAATTATTTAGAAAAGAATTACACCTTTCCAAACTAACTACAAAGGTAGAAAATTTTGAATTAATCCTTGATAAAAAGAACCATGTCTACTCCGTTCAATTTGATTTAGTTGATAAAGAAAAGGATGGTTTTGTAATTTATCGCTACAACCAATCAAAAGAAGAAAATAAAGTGAGCATTAGCAAAAGCAACGTGAATAAGTGGACCCAATATAACAACTTAGTGTATGCCGATCGATTTTTTTCAGATCTTCATACGTTAAATCAAAATGATTTTTTTGACGGAAAAGCATTTCCATACAAATTAATTATTTCAACGGATTGGCACAAGGAGAAAGAATTAGCAGGACATTGTTACACCTTGCTAGATGGTGACATCAAAAAAATAGATAGTGAAACGTTTAAAAAAGGTTCATCAGGCTCTAGCCTACAAGTAATAGGCAGTGACCGTCCTTCAAGTTTTAGTACAGACATAAATACAACTAAATTTGTCTTTATCGACTACTATTTAGAATAGTTCATAGTAAAGTGAATTTCAGATTATACTCTAGGAACGCAGTTGCGTGAACACGTATACGTCAGCTAAAGGTAGCGGTAATTCAATAAGGAAATTGAGATCCATAAAAAAACAGACCTAATTAGGTCTGTTTTTTTATGGAGTAAAATAGTCTTCTGTATAGTACGGAAGGTTGTCTTTGTTAGAGACAACGCCCACTCCAAGATACGTCCATTTTGGTTGCAAAATATTGGTGCGGTGGCTCATGGAGTTCATCAGCGCTTCGTGAGCATAAATGCTACTGAACTGACCCATCGCAATATTTTCACCTGCAATTGAATAGCGAATGCCATCCTTATGCATACGATCAAACGGTGATTCTACTTGCTTGTTGTAGTGATCGAAATAATTGTTTTTTGCCATATCAGCACTATGTCGCTTTGCTGTTCCTGCAATAGTCGAATTCCATTTTAAAATAGAGAACCCTTCTTTTTTGCGAGTCGCATTGGTTAAATCGAACAATTGGTAAGCGAAACCTTGTTGAACAGCAAGGCTTTTGGAACCATAATAACCGCTCTTGCTCATTTCGACTTCTTTTTTGACTAATTGCACCGCTGTTAGCGTGTTGCTGCGGAATTTATCATAAAAGAACGTCACATACGTACCGTTTATTAAATACGTATCATACTGATCATCGGCGATCTCATAATTTGTTCCATTTTTTTGAACATACTTTAGGGGTGCCCCTAGCACTTGACGAACCTGCGTTTTACGAGAACCAATCTTAATTCCCTTTGGTCCATTAAATACAGGCTGATTTGTGTACAGCGCTCCGACCTTCCCATTATGGTAGCTTACCATAAAGAAATTCTGATAGTTTTGATGATACGTATTCCACTGTGTACCGTATTCGTTTTGTGTGGCGCGAATAGGCGCACCAAATTTTCCTCTTACGGCAGAAGCGGGATCATCAATGTTAACTCCACGGATTGAATACGCTTTTGGTAGTTTCGGTGTTGCTTGAGCTACCTTCTTAATCGTGCTCGGCACAGAGCTTGTAGACAATCGGTAAATAAATGTTACGGCGTCTGCTCTTGAAAGCGTACTGTTTGGATTAAATGCTTCATATGTTTTAACCGTTTTACCATTTTTGATTGTACCTGCTGATAATTGATTCGTATAAAACCATTGAACAGCCTGATACTCTGAAAGATCTTTCCCTGTTACGGCGTCTGCTAAAATTCGAGCTGCGTTTCCACGTCGAAGTGGTTTAGCCTCTGTTTCGCTTTTTACTGGTAGCTGATAGTGATTCGCTAATTTGTATTGAGCAAAAGGCTGGCTCGTCGCTTCCAGATTTTTTGGATCCAAATATCGAAGGAGCATGGTTACATACTGACCTTCCGTTACTTGCGCAGTCGGTTTTAACTTTCCTTCTCCTTTGAACCCTTGAATGATGCCTTTTTCTACTCCCCAAGACATTGAATCTGCCCAGTAAGCAGTCTGACTATAATCAGAATAAGACGCTGCGCCGCTTTTAGCTGACACGTCACCCTTGTGATGTAGAGGGATATGTAAACAAAGGAAAAGTGCTACAAGCAAACTTGTAAGTTTTTTCAATCGACTGTCACCTCCCTATCGATCTCACAAACTATTATAACAAACTATCGAACTAAACTTGAGCAACGAGTATGTAATTTTCCATAATTGATTACAAAGACGTGTTTTCCCCATAAATTAGGATGTGATACTAGGAATAACTTCTATCGGCAACCATCTAAAATAGGCAAAAAGACTTACTATCTATTTCCACACTTTGTTCAATTTATCCGAGTAAAATAAAATGGCATTTTTATATGCTTGAATGCCTTCGTGATTAGACGTTTCGGCTATCGTGTTAAGCAAGAGCGTCATCGCGCCCTCATGCTCATTTTGGTTATACATCACCATCGAACAAAACACCGCTAATTCAGCAGCTTCAGGAAACTCTTTCATTCCTCGTTCAAGCGTTCGCCTCGCCTGATCGTATTCACCAATCGTTCGGTAGGTACTTCCAAGACCTAAAAAGGCTCCCTTTCTGTCTTCTCCGTCTAAACCGTTTTGAAGCGCCTTTTCATAATACGGGACTGCCTCTGTTTCAAGACCAAGCGCGTCGTGAACCCAAGCCGTTTGATACAGCACTTCCGGATTTTCTGGATACTCCCTTACAAGAGACAAAAGAAGCTCTCTGGCAGCCTGCGTTTCCCCCCGCTCCCTTTTTTTAATTGCTAACAGCAATTCCTTCACATCAAACACCCCTTTTTTTGTTATTTTATCAAACAAAAGGAAATGTTTCCTCAAAAAAAGAACGACGCATCGAATGCGCCGTTCTTTTTAAATAATATTTAATACGTCTAAGAAGACAATGATAATTAAGATAGGTGCAATATAGCGGAGCGCTAACAGCCAGAGGGCGAACCAGCGCTTTACGTTTGAAGATCCATAGCTAAATTCTTGAATGAGCACCTCTTTTTTCATTTTTAACGGAACAAAAATGGAGATAAGCAATGCACCAAGCGGCATTAAAATGTTGCTAACTAAAAAGTCTTCGGCGTCAAAAATAATTTTCCCAGCTATCTTCACGTCTCCTAATACCCCAAACGACAAGGCAGCAGGAATTCCAACAAGGAATATAATGAATCCCGCACTCCAGGATATTTTTTTTCGCTTCGTTTGTTCGCCCTTTGCGAGAGCGGCAACGATTATTTCAAGCATCGAAAACGCGGATGTTAGCGTCGCGAATAAAAAGAGCGCTAAAAATAATACTTGAAAGACTACGCCAAATGGAAGCTGTGAAAAGATTGAAGGCAACACAATAAATAGTAGTCCAGGTCCTGCTTCAGGCTTAAAGCCCATCGAAAACACGGCCGGAAAAATCGCAAGTCCAGCTAGAAGGGAAATACTAATATTCATGATAGAAATAGAAACCGCTGATTTGGGTAAGTTTTGTTCTTTCGTTAAATAGGAACTGTAGGTGAGCATAACGGACACCCCTACACTTAACGAGAAAAACGACTGGCCCATCGCATCCAATATGCTTCTCGAAGTTAATTTCGAAAAGTCAGGCTTTAAGAAAAATGATACACCCTCCATCGCATGCGGAAGCGTAAGAGATCGAAAAATAATGGCGATAAATAAGACAAACAAACCCGGCATTAAATATTTATTGGCCGCTTCAATCCCGTTTTGAATCCCTCTTGATACGACTAGAATCGTAATCAGCATAAACAATAACTGTGATCCAACGGCCACGTATGGGTTCGCAATCGTTTTCTCAAAATGTGCGGCGTAGTCCGTCACATGAAATAGCTGACCCGTCATACTTGAAACTAAGTATTGAATAATCCATCCACCGACTACGCTATAGAAAGAAAGTAAAATAAAACATGTGATGACACCTATGTATCCTGTAATACTCCAACCACTGTTTGGAGCAACTGCCTGATAGGCACGAATGGCCTCCTTTTGCGTATGGCGCCCTAACACGAATTCACCCATTAATAATGGAAGTCCGATAACGGCTGTAAATAAAATAAACAATAGAAAAAAAGCGCCGCCTCCACTTGTTCCTGCTACATAAGGAAGCTTCCAAATGGCACCAATTCCAATTGCAGAACCTGCTGATGCGAGGATAAAACCAATCTTAGAGGCCCACTGAGCGTTCTGACTCATTGTATTCTCCTTTCGTCTTTTAATACGTAATTTTCATACTATATCACAGATCAATGGAGTGGAAAAGATCATTTCCACTTTTTTGTTTACATAATATAATTATAAAAAACAACGGACGAAACTCTTCGCCCGTTGTTTTTTATTCATCCTCTTTTAGCTGCTTTTCCGTTCTTCGATAATCCTCGCTTTTGGAAAACTCTTTTGCTGAACCGACAAAGAAGTGCTCTTCCGTATAATTTTTATTTTGATTTCCTTCTGTCGCACCATGAATTCGCTTGCCTGGATGGAGTTTCGTTCGCTTTCCATTATCGTCAACGTAGTAATACTGGTTTGTAGCCCAGCCTTTATGAGTAAGCAACGATTTCGTTAAGCAATTTCCGTCCTTATTAATTTTAAATACAACGTATTTTCCCTCACGAGTCGTTTTGTCGCCTCGTTCTTTGTCATACTTAATGTTAACCCACCCTGTATAATCTTTCGGAATTAAATAAAGACTCGGCTCACCTGCTTCATCGTTTTTACAAGCAGCTAACGCAAGCATTGCCGCGCACATCATACATCCTAGCATGATTTTTACACTTTTTTTCATTCCAACCATACCCTTCGCAGCTGTTTTCCCATAGTGTTTCATACTTTTTCAAAATGTATGTACGAAGAGTATTAATTTCCTATGTACGTTTAATTATCCAACACTTGAATATAGCGAACCGCTGACTTTTTCACACGCACTTTCGCATCCTCACGTATTACCTCTCCCCATTTGCTCCCGTAGAGGGTATGAAACGGATACGATTCTAATCGCTTCATCATTTGTTTAATTTCACGAATTGGTAGAGGAATTTGGTTCGGATAGCTGTACATGAAGCTTACCCATCGCTTATCTGCCACTAATTGAATCGTGTCGCCCGTGAGGAGAACTCCTTTTTCATCAGCACCTTTCGCCCAATGAAGAACAGCGCTCCCAAGAAAGTGTCCACCGAGTCGGACAATTGTAACATCCTCATTAATAACGTGACGATTTCCTTCCCAAAAGGTAATTCGCTCACTTTCCCGCATAACAAAAGCCGCATCGTCCGCATGCAAGTAGATTGGACAATCAAATTGTTCTGCCCATTCGACCATGCTTCCATAGTAATGGGGGTGAGAAATGGCGATGGCATCAATTCCTCCCTCCGCTTTAATCATCGCAATGATTTCTTGATCCATGTACGAAATACAATCCCATAAAATGTTTCCATGCTCGGTTTTAAGCAATAGTGCTCGCTGCCCAAAACCAAAGGTGGGGCTAATTCCAATGCCTATAAGTCCTTCCCCCTCATCACGATGCTCAACTTGATAACCGTTTTCTCTCATTTCTTCAATCGTCGTCCAAGTTTGACCATCGTCTTTTACATACAAGCGCTCATCTTCGCAAATGGGACAGAACGCGATCGGTTGCCTTTTTGCATTGTACTGTGTTCCACACGTTTGACAAATATAGTGCTTCATTGTTCCATCCTCCCTTACTTCTTTTCACTCATTATATGAAAAACTGGGCGTTCAAGCATCCATCTTGTAAAAAAAGATTCATTTCGGTGAATTTCACTCAAAAAAAGCGCGTGTACAAAGAAATTTGCACACGCGCTTTTTTCGTTCTATTTACTTACACAAGTTCTGGTAAATGTGTTTTTGCATCATATTCGACAAGCTCTTCGCCGTTTTTCACTTTTTCAAGGTAATCTGGGTTTGAAATTAATGGACGACCAATCGCCGCTACATCAATCACACCTTTTTCAAGTGCTTCTTCAGCAAGGTCTGGCGTTAAGCTACCTACACCAATGATTGGACCATCCCAATATTTACGAGCAAGATCATAAATGGTTTGATCTCCCGCAAATTTTTCTGTGAAGTCAAGAACAGATGGGTGAATGATTTTTACGCCCACTTCCTTGAACGCTTCTGTAAATGTGCGAATCGCAGCATCTGCATCTTCCCAGCGATACTCAACGTTATCAACTTTATGAGGTGAGAAGCGGATAATTGTGCGGTCTGCACCGATTGCATCAATCACTTCTTTAATAACCTCTTTCATAAATGTTAAGCGACCTGCAAGGTCTCCGCCGTATTCATCTGTACGCTTATTTGAAACGTCAGAAGCAAACTGATCAATTAAATAGCCATGTGCTCCGTGAATTTCAACACCGTCAAAACCAGCTTCGATTGCATTCTTCGCAGCTGCTGCGTAGAGAGACACAACCTCTTTAATGCGACCAATCGTCATTTCTTCCGGCTTATCGTATGGTTTACGGAAGCGCGGAACAAGTGCATCTACTTGAATTTCAGTTGGTGCTTCAGGAGCAGACCCTTTGATAAGTTCATGATGAGATAAGCGACCTACGTGCCAGATTTGAGCAACAATTGTGCCTCCTTCTTCGTGAACGGCGTCCGTCACACGTTTCCACGCATGAATTTGCTCACGAGAATATAATCCAGGAACGCCAGGGTTTCCTTTTCCGCGAGGAGTCACGACAACCCCTTCACTAATAATTAAGCCAATTCCATCTTTCGCGCGCTTGCGGTAATACTCAACGATTTGGTCATTCACTACTCCTGTATTATCATCTGCAAAAGAGCGTGTCATTGGTGCCATCGCTGTACGAGTTTTCAAATTAAATGCGCCGATTTTAGTTGGTTCAAATAATTTATTGTATTTTGTCATCGTTTCTCTCCCCTTTTCTATAAGTAAGTGTTGCCTATTCTATCAAGGAGAATCTAATCTTTCAATTCATTTGCTTACCGAACCTTTTAACATCACAATCAACCCCTCATCTCACTCGCCTTTCATACTGAAAGAAACGTTCCTCACACTAAGGATTGGAGCGAAAGATGCGAAGACTCCTACGGGATTAGCGAGTCAGGTGAGATCCCGCAGGAAACGAAGTGACGAGGAAGCTCAGCGCTCGCCCCGTGGAAAGCGAAGCAATCTGTAGCGAAGATCCCCAACTCATCGTTGGACTAAATACTCCTACAAAAAGAGAGATGAATGGAGGCACATTAGTTAAAGAAGAACCATTCCTCACACCAAGGATTGTAGCGGAGGATGCGACACTCCTGCAGGATTAGCAGGCCAGATGAGATCCCGCAGGAAGCAAAGCGACGAGGAAGCTCAGCGGCTGCCCTGCGGAAAGGGAGCAATCTGTAGCGGAAATCCCAACTCATCGTTCTACCAAACGTTCCCCTATCCAGAAGCAGGGAAAATAACTATTGTTCCCACAAAAAAAAGACGCTTAAAAAAGCGCCTTTTTTACTCTGCCTTATTTTCTTCTACCGGATGTTCTACTCCAATTGGCAAATAATAGTCACAGTGATCACCCGGCTCTTTCTTGGCTAAAATACTGACTGCACTAGGCTTTCCATTCACTAAAAAACAGCTGTACAGCACATCGACTGCTTTCAACCCCTCGGTCGTTTTTACTTCATGACTCGGAAGATCCACTTGCTTTTGATACACACATTGCTTTTTGATTTCCTTCCCTATCCAACCCTCACCATCTTTTGCACCTATCTGGCCCGCTCCACTCTCTCGGCTGAATAAATCCTTTGCCACATACTTTACGTTGTTTTTCTTAAAATAATCCTCTTCCATATAGGTCGGCACAAAATAACGTGCAATCCACGTATGTTCCTTTTTTGTAAAATAAGGATGTGTTTCCTCATGCAGTCCCCAAATCAGCGCCTGAACAGCATTTGATTGCAGCAGAAAAGCTGAAGGCGGATTAATAATTCCGAGCACACCATTCTCTACAAAGTTCATTACCATATGCTCCATTTTCCCTACGCTAGAAGTAGATGTACTAAACTGATTACGCTGAAGCAAAATATCCACGTAATCGCCCTTAGGATCGTATAAACCTGCTTTAAATAACACTTCTTTATTTCCAGAAAGCGACTGCTCAATTAAGCGTAGATCTGAAAACGGCAAATATTGCGCTTCTGTATTCGCTACTTTCATCAAATATTGAGTCGTTAAGTAATCTTCAAGACTTTTTTCATACGATGTGAATACAATATTTGCATTCCTTGCCTTTCCTACATACCCTTTGGTGTAAGAGATGGCGCTACGCAGCGCTTTTTGTAAATCCTCTTCTAGCCCCTCATTTGGATTCAGTACATTAAAATGGCTACACACATCCCCATTAACTGAAAAGCTCTCTTTTATTAAAAGTGGTGTATTAGCATGTAGCGTAAGTAGCTTCACGCTGCGTTTATTCACAGCAAACTCCATACGCGACACCACCGTTTCCATCGCGATTGTTTGAAGACGAATGTAAGAAAGCATTTCCTTTTGAAAACCTAAACGCAGCAACGTTTCATCATCTAAATGTCTCATGAGCCTAGCCGTCTTAAAGAAAATATGGCCTACCCTTCCCGTTGCTAAACGAATTTTGTCAATTTGTGCTTTTGGTTCTACTTTAATATCATATAGAGCATATTCTTGATTGCATAAATCTGGCCAAAAATCCTGTATTCCTTCATAAAATTGTTGTCGCTTTTCTTTGTGCCGATGATCCATGTTCTCCCCCCAAATAACCATTTTTTCAGATCCTTCTGCATCCCGTGCAAGTCACAATGACATCAATATCAATAAGCTTATGATGAGATGAGGAACGGTCTGGATAATGGATCGCTCCGATATAAATTCTCTACTCTATTTGTATAATACGTATCGATTTCACAGGTGACACTTAATTTCGCAAATTGCGCCAGGCTTCTGTGAATAGGATAAGAAATAAACACGTTTTTTGAGGGGACTTCATTGCTTTTATTCATGCAAAAAAAGCTGACCCGCTCGCACGCGGGTCAGCTCCTTACTTTTATTCTTCTATACGTTGATGATATCCGCCGTTGTAAGGATTAAACTCATAATAAATAGCGTCCTGTCCTGTATTTACCTTCAATACATATAAGTATTGACCGTCTTCTCTGTGAGGAAGCTCTAGCAACTTTCGTTTGCTAAACTGCTCTGGGAAAACCTTCTCGCGCTGTGAAATAATCTCACGCGCTTCACCATATGTATAAAGTGGCACATCTCTCACGTATGCTGTTGGAACGATTAGTAGCCCGATAATTTCTACGGTTAAAATGCTACGCCGAACAACTTTGGACATTCGCGGTCGAAATTTCATCAAACAACAAACTACTACCATGATTATGATAAGTGGAATTAAATACAGAGCTACTGGTGGAACATTCGCGTAGACAGGGCTATTTACCACTACATAAGCAATCTCGAATAAAGTAATAATGAAAATAATTACGTACATCATAAGTGAATCACACCTTCACTAAATTCCCCTATCCATTTTATTAAATTACCACGCAATTTATAAGCTTGTCTATGATATTTTTACGCTTTCCTAAAATAAATTCCTTCTGCCCTCTATTACCTGTGCAAATGAACGGCTTCATTCCCCTTTCTTTGCTACATCATCCATTTTGATTAGTTGCTAAAAGGCTTTTAACGGATCGTGACAGCCGATGTTATCCGTTACTTTCTTGGCTAATCAGCTGTTTTTGTATAACATAGTAGCACGACAATAACACGATTTGCGTAACAATATAAATTCCAAATGAGTAATAAAGCTTGTACCCCATTTGATAATGATACACGCCGCACTTTAATCCGAACCATTCCATTAGCATACTAAAAAACGACCATACGAAAATGTAAATTGGCGCATTACTCAGCTTAAGCTGCCAACGCGCCCATATGTATAAAAAGAAATAAGCAAACGGTCCGTACATCACGTAGGACAAAAAATCCATAAACTGAAAAACAGAACGATCGTTAACGTCATAAAAATTAAATGGTTGAACAGAAATGGTATGATCAAAGAAAAAACCAATAAATGCTCCTATAGCGAGATACGTGATCGTTTCAGCTTTTAAGAAATACTTAGGCAACGACCAAACAAGCGCGTAAGACACAATGGAAAGGATGATAACAAACCATTCATTCGCATTAAAATGCGTATCATACGTAATCATACTTACGCCTCCTTTTTTTCAACTCGCTCAAACCACCGTGCCAAGTAAATTCCCGCTATCATGTAAAGAAAGATGGTTCCTAGTGAGTACCATGTGCTCCATTTTATATACGTTAAGATGTCCATATATTGTGCAAGTAAATCTTCTAGTACGAGCACTCCTTCACCAAGACACATAATCCAAAACCGCTTCGTTTTTGAGCCAGCATCCACATACTTGTTAATAATAAACAGAAAGCTTAAAGGAATAATAAAATTCCGATATAAAACGAGTGCTAAAAATGCCTCATAATCTGTGTTAACTTCCAACAACTTTAAATCTAACCCAAGAATCGTAATCACGTTCATTGTAAGCATGGAGAAGACGCAAAACAAAAAGAAATTATTTAGCAAAGATAATGTTTTTGAACATCTTACCCAGCAGATAATCGCTACCCATGAAAGAACTGTATACAAGAAAAAAGTCATGCCAATTTGCCGTCCCTGTCCTAAATTTTATCGTACTTTAGTTTATGTTAATCCAGGTCACGTATTCATTTCAGGCATAAACCCTCCCACAATAGCAAATGAATAATAGAGAAACCGCTTTTTTTCTTCCTTACTACCGCAAGATTATGGTTCATTTTTGGCATTTAAACATATTTGAACCATATTTCAATGTTAGAATGGGAACATCGTTCGCTTTAAAAAGAAAAGTTATTGATAAACTTCTTTCCTTTTTGAAGTAGTATGGTAATATAAATATTATTTGCCTTAATATGCCAAGGTTTGAGAAGATTCGACATTAATAGAGGTGCTAAACGAAAATGACAAATGAAAGACGAACCAGAAGAAAGAAAAAGAAACGATTTAGAAGAATAGTTCTACCCATACTGTTATTATTAATACTAATTATTGGCGGATGCTCCGTGTTTCAATTCTACCAGGGGAAATCGCAAGCTGGAGATGGCTTTAAGTCAGATGGAAATTTAACCTTCAACGGAAAAGCGCCTAATATTGATAACATAAACGTACTATTGCTTGGAAGTGACTCTCGTGGAGAAAAACACGCGCGTACAGACTCAATCATGATTGCTCACTACAATGGAAAAACGAACACACCAAAGGTCGTATCCATCATGCGCGATACGTATGTCGATATTCCGGGTCACGGAAAAAATAAAATTAACGCTGCTTATGCGTTTGGCGGTCCAGAACTTCTACGCCAAACGATCAAAGAAAACTTTGACATTGATATCCAATACTATGCAATCGTTGATTTTAAAGGATTTGAAAAAATGGTCGATATTGTTGCACCGGATGGAATTGAAGTAGACATTCCGTACAAAATGTCGCACGGCCTTGGTTTAACCCTATACCCTGGTAAACAAAAACTCCACGGTAAAGAGCTACTAGGCTATGTTCGTTTCCGTCATGACCGCGAAAGTGACTTCGGCCGCGTCCGTCGTCAACAAGAAGTCATCGGTAAATTAAAAGAAGAGGCGATCAGCGTCTCAAGTATCGTTAAATTACCGAAGTTGTTAGGAACAATGGATCCATATTTAGATAGTAACGTTCCAAACATGACCTTATTGTCAATCGGAAAAGACTTTATTACGAAACAAGCGGGTAAAATTGAGACACTTCGTATTCCGGTAGACGGAAGCTATGAAGATGCACGTTATGAAAATGCAGGATCTGTTCTCAAAATTGATCTTGATAAAAACCAAGAAGCGATGCAAGACTTTTTATCCCAAAAACCATCCAATCAAAAAACGAATAAGAATGAATAAAAAAACTGGGCTCTCGGCCCAGTTTTTTTTAGTGAATATCTTTCTTTTTGAATCGCCCTCCGCGAACTTCTGCGATATTTGATACGGCAAGAAACGCATTTGGATCGTGATCTTCTACAAGCGATTTTAATTTTGCTTCTTCGAGTCGTGTAATGACACAAAATACTACTTTTTTGTCATCTCCCGTATAAGCACCCTCTCCGTTCAGATAGGTTACTCCACGACCAAGTCGAGCCATAATCGCTTCACCAATATCCTGATAGGCATCACTAATGATCCATGCAGATTTTGACTCATCTAGCCCTTGTACGACTACATCAATCGTCTTGTAGGCAATGAAGTAGGCAATTAAGGAATACATTGCACGGTCCCATGTGTACACGAATCCTGCTGCACTTAAAATGAACAGGTTCATAAACATGATGATTTCGCCAACGGAAAACGGCAGCTTCTTATTGAACAAAATCGCTAAAATTTCCGTTCCATCTAATGATCCTCCATAGCGAATAACGATCCCTACTCCGACCCCTAGTGCGATTCCTCCAAAGACTGTCGCAAGCAACGTATCTTGTGTTACGCCCGGCACGTCGTGAAGCAGAACGGTACTGACAGATAATACAACGATCCCATATAAAGTGGAAAATGCAAAAGTCTTTCCGATTTGTTTGTAGCCGAGGAAAAAGAACGGTAGGTTAAGTAAGAAGAGGAAAATTCCTAGACTTAGTCCTGTAATATGTGACAGCATAATTGAAATTCCGGTAATTCCGCCATCAATAACATTGTTCGGCACAAGGAAAACTTCTAGCCCCAATGCCATGAGTATCGCCCCAAACGTAATAAAGATCGTTCGTTTTAAAACGGCGCTTTTAGGTAATTTTCGGTGTACAGACTGTACGTGTGCATCTTGTTTTTTTTGCGCTAATTCCATGCGCATCCCTCCCTTTCCGTAATAAACTAGCTGTCATCTGCCTTCGTTGTCCATTGCTTCCTTCCGAACCCGTGCTGTTCAGATGACCTCTACTTCCCTCCCATCTTCGTTTATCTTATTTATGTATATGTCTAGTATACATGAACTTTCCTATAACCGTCACCTCATACGCACTACTGTACGAATAGATTTCACATCAAAATCCCGTAAATTCGCTTTATACTGGACAAACGAGCACATTTTTTCATTTTTTCCTCAAAGCGAATACCATGTTATATTCATTCAAAAATATGTATCGAAAAAGCCCATTTTTTGCATACTTTTCAAGTAGCTATCTGTTTATACCTAACAGCTCCCACTCCCCTCTTTTTGATTACGAGGCAAGAATTGTGCAAAAGGTATATATAGTATGTTTTTTTAAAAAAGAGATTCTTATTCCATGTTTTTAATGAAAATCGTTTATAATGGAAAATGATGTCGAAAGAAAGTAGGGATTCTAAATGAAAAAAATCATCGCATTGGCCATGATGCTTATGGTCATTTTTGCTTTGGCCGCCTGCTCCAATACAGATGACGGCAAAAAGCGACTAGATGAATATGTCAGCCTGTGGAACAAGCAGGATTTTGATCAGATGTATTCGTACTTATCCACAAAGTCAAAAAAACAAATTTCGAAAAAAGAGTTTGTAGACCGCTATAAGCGAATTTACAGCGGCGTGGATGTAAAAGATCTTTCCGTAAAAGTGACGTCGAAAAAAGATGTAAAAGAAAAAGATGGAGAGCTACCGCTTAAGGTTGATGTAAATATGCAAACAGCGGGTGGTGAGGTCTCCTTTTCTCAAAACGTAGACGTGATAAACGAAAAACAACAGGATGATGAGAACTGGTATGTGAACTGGTCTCCTTCTCTGATCTTCCCATCCCTTACAAAGGATGATAAAGTTCGTGTGGAAACATTAAAAGCGAAACGCGGAGATATTCTTGACCGTGATAATCGCGCCCTAGCGACTGATGGAACTGCTGCACGCATTGGCATTATTCCAGGGAAATTAGGAGATCAAAAAGAGCAAACCGTAACTGCTCTTAGTCAACAGCTCGGACTCTCTTCTGAGTGGATTAACCAGCAGCTCAGTCAAAAATGGGCAAAAGAAGATTCCTTTGTACCGTTAAAAACAGTACCGCTTGACAATCAAAGTCTCTTAAATAAAGTCACAAAATTGCAAGGAGTGCTAACAGATCAAATCAACGCACGCGTATATCCTTGCGGAGAAGCGTGTTCGCATATCGTAGGTTATACGGGTTCAATCACAGCAGATGTGCTAAAGGAAAAAGAAAAAGATGGCTACAATGCACAGTCTACGATCGGGCGTGCAGGTATGGAGAAAGCATATGAAGATAAGCTCCGTGCGGTTGATGGAGCAGTCATCTATTTACAAGATGCTCGTGGTAATCGAAAGAAAGAAATCGCTCGAAAAGATGCGAAAAACGGGCAAAACATTAAGCTTACAATCGATGTAGACACCCAAATTGCGATGTACGACCAGTTAAAAACGGAAACAGGCGTTGGCGTAGCCGTTCAACCTAAAACAGGTGAAGTGATTGGCTTGGTCAGCGCACCATCGTTTGACTCAAATGATTTTGCACTCGGTATCTCCTCAAAAGATTATGAGGCGCTTGAAAATGATCCGAAAAAACCATTAATTAACCGAATTACAAGCAAGTTCTCACCTGGCTCAACGATGAAAATGGTAACGTCAGCGCTTATTTTAGATAATCAAACGATTAAGCCTAATGAAAAATTAAAAATTGACGGCCCGTGGCAAAAAGATGAAAGCTGGGGTAAATTCCATGTAAATCGTGTAGGCAGTATGCCCGCAGTGGACTTGCGTGATGCGCTCGTAACCTCTGACAACATTTATTTTGCAGAAACAGCTGTCAAGCTAGGACTTACAAAGTACGAAGAAGGTGCCAAAAAATTCGGCTTCGGTGAATCGCTACCGATTGAATATCCAGCCTTTAAAAAATCACAGCTTTCCAACAGCGGCTCTCTAGGTTCTGAAATTGATTTAGCGAATTCTGCTTACGGTCAAGCGCAAGTCTTAGTAAACCCACTTCACTTAGCCATGATGTACACGTCATTAGTGAACGATGGGAATATCATCAAACCGACGCTTTTAGCCAATAGCAAAGACGGTGAAGTTTGGAAGAAGCAAGCGATGTCTCCTGAAACAGCGTCCATTATTAAGCAGGACCTCATTCAAGTAGTTGAAGCACCAAATGGGACGGGGCACGCAGCCAAACTGCCAAACATAACGCTTGCAGCTAAAACTGGTACAGCAGAATTAAAAGAAGAACAAGGAACACGCGGAAAAGAAAACGGTTGGTTTGTAGCCGTTAATACCGATAATCCTCGCCTTCTCGTAGCTATGATGGTGGCAGATGTTAAAAAAGGCGGAAGTCATTACGTTGTACCAAAGGTCAAATCGATTTTTGAACAGTATTTTGCCAATAATAAATGATCAAAAAAGAAACTGGACCTCGCTCCAGTTTCTTTTTTATTGTCATATTTTTGTTGAATTTTCGCACATATATGACATTTGTCATATATGTACTATTACATGTATGACTTAAAGCGGTTTCTTTTTTCTTCTATACTACTATTAACACGTTTAGAGGAGATATAATAATGACTATTCAACAGCAAAAAAATTTACGAAAAGACATGGCTCCTTACGAAAAAGCGAATACAAAACAAAGCGTTCAGCAGCTCATAAACACGATCTTACCCTTTATGGCTCTTTGGTTTCTCGCCTATAAAAGTTTAGAGGTTTCTTACGTACTTACCCTTTTACTAGCAATCATAGCGGGCGGATTCCTCGTTCGGATTTTTATTATTTTTCATGATTGCTGTCACTACTCGTTTTTTAAGAAACGCTCACATAATAAAATACTCGGAACGATTACAGGTGTACTAACACTGTTTCCTTTTCACCAATGGGGACATGATCATTCTGTTCATCACGCAACAAGTGGAAATTTAGATAAACGCGGTGTAGGCGATATGTGGATTCTTACCGTTCAAGAATATAAAGACGCTTCTCTTTGGACAAAATTACGCTATCGTATGTACCGAAACCCAATCATCATGTTTGGTCTTGGCCCAATTTACGTCTTCCTTTTAAAGAATCGTTTTAACCGACGAGGTGCTAAGCGAGCAGAACGATTAAATACGTATGTAACAAACGTAGCAATCGTTGGCGTCGTAGCGCTTATGTGCTTACTTGTAGGATGGAAAGCATTTGTTCTTGTACAATTACCGATTTTTTGGATCTCAGGAGCAGCAGGCATTTGGTTGTTCTATGTACAGCACCAATTCGAAGATTCTTACTTTGAAGAAAATGACGAATGGGAATATGTAAAGGCAGCTGTTGAAGGAAGCTCTTTTTATAAGCTCCCAAAAGCACTGCAGTGGCTGACAGGGAACATTGGATACCACCATATCCATCACTTAAGCCCACGTGTCCCTAACTATCATTTAGAAGCGGCTCACAATAGCAGCGTTCCATTACAACATGTTCCGACGATTACGCTAAAAACAAGTCTTACTTCCCTACGCTTCCGATTATGGGATGAAGATCAGAAAACCTTTGTGCGTTTTAAAGACGCGAAAGTACAACGTCAAAAAGCGTTTACGACCCAAACAAAAGCAGAGTTATAATTAAACCGTCAAGCCTTTTCTTATAAGGCTTGACTCCTTTTTTATGTTTTATGATACACTGAAATAAACGTTATAAGACAAAGAGGTTTTTTGATGAAAAAAAAGCAGTCTTTCTTCCACAAAATTACGGGTCTTTCCCCGTTTATTTGGACGATTTTTGGTATTTTGCCTTTTTATTTTATTGTGCAGTCTACCTCCCGCAACCACATTGTTTTAGGAATTTTATGTACCATTCTCTTTTTTATTTTTTACCGATTTGCCTTTATTTCGCGTGGCCGAAGCATTTACATCTGGACATTCCTGCTGATTGCCCTATCCGTTACGCTCACCTTTCTTTTTAATTATATTTACTTTGCGTTCTACTTCGCCTTTTTCATTGCTTACTTTATTGGCAACATTGAAAAGCGGTCAACGTTTTTAATTTTATATATCGTGCATTTAGTTATTACGGTCATTAGTGTCAATGTGAACGTGGCCATTCAAGCAGAAGTGTTTTTACGTCAGCTTCCGTTCATTTTTGTTATCTCACTCAGCGTAGTCGTGCTTCCCTTTAGTATTTTTAACCGAAAGAAAAGTGGGTTGCTTGAAGAAAAGCTTCAAGATGCGAATCAGCGCATCGCCGAGTTAAGCAAGCATGAAGAACGACAGCGCATTGCAAGAGATCTTCACGATACGCTCGGACAAAAGCTTTCGCTGATCGGTTTAAAAAGCGATTTGGCACGGAAGCTTGTGTACAAAGATCCCGAACAAGCAAAGTCCGAACTAAAAGACGTTCAGCAAACCGCTCGCACGGCACTCAATGAAGTACGAAAAATGGTCTCACAGATGAGAGGAATTCGCTTAGACGATGAGCTCATTCACGTACAACAAATTTTAAAAGCAGCTGAAATTGAACTAAACGTTGTCAAAAAAACGACGCTTTCTAGCGTTTCCTTGTTTGTAGAAAATATTTTGAGTATGTGTGTAAAAGAATCGGTCACAAACATCGTGAAGCATAGCAAAGCTACTCGCTGCACGATTACCCTTGCGCAATCCGTCAAAGAAGTACAAATTATTATTTGTGACGATGGGATCGGAATTGAGGATGAGCATTTTCGCTCTAGAGGACATGGGTTTCAAGGTATGCAGGAACGGCTTCAGTTTGTAAACGGAACACTTGATGTACGAACGGAGAACGGTACCACCCTTATTATCAAAGTTCCTAACGTTTTAACACACGTCAAGGAGGTAGAAAAATGATTCGAATTGTGATTGCAGAAGATCAACAAATGATGCTCGGAGCGCTAGGTTCTCTTCTTAATCTAGAAGATGATATGGAAGTAGTAGGCAAAGCATCAAACGGTGAACAAGCTGTAGCACTCGCAAAGCAACATCAGCCTGATATATGCATTATGGATATTGAAATGCCGATTAAGACCGGTTTAGAAGCAGCAGAGGAACTAAAAGGATTAAATTGCAAAGTCATTATCCTCACCACTTTCGCCCGCTCAGGCTATTTTCAACGTGCTTTAAAAGTAGGCGTAAGCGGTTATTTGCTAAAAGATAGTCCAAGCGATGAGCTAGCTAGCTCCATTCGAAGCGTTATGTCAGGAAGACGCGTCTACGCGCCTGAGCTTGTCGACGATGCATATGGTGAAGAAAACCCGCTCACTGCTCGTGAAAAAGAAGTGCTGGTGCTTATTGCAGACGGCAAAAACACAAAGGAAATCGCTACCCAACTCTCCATTAAGACAGGAACGGTTCGCAACTACATTTCCACGATTTTAGATAAACTAGAAGTTAAAAATCGAATCGAAGCCATTACGCGTTTTACGGAAAAAGGCTGGTTCAAATAGAAAAGAAGCGGGTGGACCACCCGCTTCTTTTTTCGGCTACTTTCCTACCTTCGCCCAGTCCGCCGCAAACTTATCAATTCCTTGATCTGTGAGCGGATGCTTTGTAAGCTGTTCAATGACTTTATACGGAATGGTTGCAATATTAGCCCCTGCTAATGCCACACGCGTTACGTGATCTGGATGACGGACAGATGCCGCAATAATTTGTGTATCTAAATTATGAATTAAAAACAGCTCGGCAATTTTCTCTACCAGAAGTACTCCGTCTTCTGAAATATCGTCAAGACGCCCTAAAAACGGTGATACATACGTTGCACCAGCACGAGCGGCAAGAAGTGCTTGGTTCACGGTAAAAATGAGCGTAACGTTTGTTTTGACACCCTTTTTTGTTAGATAGCGACATGTTTCTAAACCGTCCATCGTCATGGGAAGTTTAATGGTGATTTTTTTGTCTCCGCCGTTAATTTTAATTAGCTCTTCTGCCTGTTTAATCATCTCTTCTGACTTTGTAATATCAGGCGTCACTTCTGCTGAAACAGATTCAACGTCTGGAACGAGTTTACAAATTTCTTCGATGCGATCTTCAAACTTAATTCCCTCTTTTGCTACTAATGACGGATTTGTCGTTACTCCTGATAAAATACCTAATCGATGTGCTTGTTTAATTTCGTCAATGTTTGCTGTATCAATAAAAAATTTCATAATGTTAACCTCCAAATAAGTTATAAAGTAACCGATAGTTTTGATTCTGCGGGATCTTTTCCCGTCCACCACGTAAATCCATCTTTTTGAACGAGCTCGTCTGCTTCTTTTGGTCCGTTTGTTCCTGCTTCATACGTATTTAGCGGCAGCGTGTTTTCCTGAAATGCTTGTAAAAGCGGATCAATCCATTTCCACGCAAGCTCTACCTCTTTCCAATGAGCAAAAAACGTGGAGTCCCCGCGAAACACATCATAAATTAATCGCTCATAGGCTTCTGGAATTTCATCCTGATCGCTCGAAAAATGAATCGAAACGGTTTCAAGCTGGCCATTCTTCAACGGATTTTTACTATTAAGCTGAAGAGACATGCTTTCATTCGGATTAATTTGGATCACAAAGAGATTTGGTGCGACCTCTTGATTTTGATCGACGTACAGATCTTTTAATGGATTTTTAAACTCGATCACAATTCGCGTTGATTTTTCGCTTAGACGCTTCCCAGTTCGAATATAGAACGGAACGCCTTGCCAAAATTCATTATCAATCCACAGACGAGCGGCAACAAACGTATCGGTTTGTGAATGTTCCTTCACGCCTGGTTCGTCCGTGTAAGCAGGCACTGCCTTTCCTTTCATCTCTCCTGCTCCGTACTGTCCTCTTACAACGCTTGCTTGAATGTCTGTTGAGGTGAGCGGACGAAGAGATTCAATCACTTTACGTTTTTCATCTCGAATATCACTTGCACAAATTTTCTTCGGTAGGTGCATTGCTGTCATCATTAAGAGTTGAAGCATATGGTTTTGAAACATATCCCGAATTGCTCCAGCTCCATCATAATATCCTGCTCGTTTTTCTACTCCGACGGTTTCACTCGCGGTAATTTGAACGTTTGCAATGTACTGGTTATTCCAAAGTGCTTGCAACACCGGGTTTGCGAACTCAAGTGCTTCGAGATTTTGAACCATTGGCTTTCCTAAATAGTGATCGATGCGGTAAATTTCTTCTTCTTCAAACGCATGATTCAAATGGTTATTTAACTCTTGCGCGGACTCCACATCATGTCCGAACGGTTTTTCAATGATTAATCGTTTAAACCCTTTTGTCGATCCGAGCCCGCTTTTCTTTATATGAAGGGCAATTGTGTCAAAAAACATCGGGGCGACTGATAAATAAAAGAGGCGGTTGCCGGGAATATCATATGTTTTCTCCTGCTCTTCTACGAGCTGTAAAAGCTTGCTGTAGTCGTCCTCTTTTTTCGCATCTAGCGTTGTATAGAGAATTTTTTCTAAAAAGGCTTGTAGCTCATTTTCGCTCGGGTCTCGGCGTGAGAACGATGTCACCGCGTCTTTGACATGCTGATGAAAATCAGCAAGCGACATTTCATCCATACCGAGTCCAATCACAGAAAGAGTGCTTGGTACCTTTTGGTCGATGTATAAGTTATAGAGCGCGGGAAAAATCTTTCGTTTAGCAAGATCTCCCGTCGCTCCGAATAAAACAAATGTCATTGATTCCAATTTGCTTTTCCCCTTGCTTTACACCCTTTTGGGAGAGCGTGTGTTATTTCGGCTTGAAACACCATTCTTACTATTCCCTACTTAAGCTTGAAACATGGCGGGGGTTTCTTCCACTTTTACAATAAAAAAAGAGCTGTGGTATCCCCACAGCTCTTCGCTACTTCAACAGCTTCTTAATAATTTTCAACCCGTTTTTTGCATTTGGATAGCGAAAGCTAAAATCAAATTTGTTTGTTTGCTTTAGCACACTTTTATAATGTGAAAAAGTAGTAAAACTTGATTCACCGTGATAACTTCCGATTCCACTCTCACCTACTCCACCAAAAGGTAAGTATGGAGTAGCAATATGCATAAGCGTGTCGTTCACACAGCCTCCCCCAAATGAAATCTCGTCCATCACCTTACGCTCGTTCTCCTTATTCGTCGTGAACATGTAGAGCGCCAGTGGCTTTGGTCGTTTTAGAATAAAATCAACAACCGTTTCCATATCGCTGTAGCTCAAAACAGGAAAAATCGGCCCGAATATTTCTTCTGTCATCACAGGGACATTATGATTTCGCGGCACAAGCAGCGTTGGTTCAATTTTTTCAACCTCTTCATCTGCTCGTCCACCGTATAAAATCTCTCCGTCCTGCAAGTACTCTTTTAATCGATTAAAATGGCGATCGTTAACGATTTTGACGTATTTCTCATTGCCGATTGCATCTTTGCCATAAAACTCTTGAACCACTTTTATATACTCTCTAATAAACGCCTCACGAACCTGTTCATGAACAAACAAATAGTCAGGTGCGATGCACGTTTGCCCCGCATTCGTTAACTTTCCAAATGCGATGCGTTTTGCTGCTAGCGCAATGTCGGCTGTCTCATCTACAATGCACGGACTTTTCCCACCTAGCTCTAGGGTAACGGGTATGAGCTGGTTGGCCGCTGCTTCCATAATCACCTTTCCAACAGGAACGCTTCCTGTAAAGAAAATATAATCAAACGGCTGCTCTAACAGATGCTGCGTTGTTTTGACACCACCTTCAACAACAACGACATATTTCTCTAAAAAAGCTTCTTTCATTAGCGAAGCCATTAAGTGTGACGTGTGCGGTGTTAATTCAGATGGTTTTAAAATAGCCGTATTTCCTGCTGCAATGGCGCCCACAAGCGGTGAGAGTTGTAGCTGAAACGGATAATTCCAAGGCGCAATAATGAGCGTAACACCATACGGCTCGGCAATTTTGTAGCCTTTTGAACCAATATGTGTTTTAGCCGTTTTGACCTTTTCAGGTGCCATCCACTTCTTCAAGTGCTTTAAGGTAAAATTAATTTCTTCTAATAAAATGCCAATTTCCGTTGTGTACGCCTCTGCCTCCGACTTATTCAGATCTTTTTTTAATGCATGAATAATTCGAGCTTCATTTTGTCGTACGACCGCTCCTAGCTTTTCTAGTGCTTGAACTCGGAACGCAAGAGGTCTTGTTTCACCGCTTCGAAAGAATATTTTTTGTTTCTCGACCAACGCCTTCACATCTTCTAGCGTCTGCTCCCCTATCATCGCTTCTTCAGTCAACTTCATCACTCCTCATCTTTCTGCTTCATTCCTTACTTATGATTATGCTTTAGCTTGGACCTTTCGAACAATAGCTGTCACCCATTTTCTTGGCAAAAATTTAACCGAATTTGCCATTACGCGATTTTTAAAGCCTGGAATAACAATCGTTTTACCAGCTTTGAACTGTTTATAGCCAATTTCTGCTACGGTTTCAACATCCATCACGCCGCTTTGAAACAATTTTGACTTCCCTAAATCAGCGCGGTTTGAAAAGCCAGTATCTGTCGGACCAGGGCACAAAGCCATAATCGTAACCCCTGTTCCCTTCACTTCGTTTTCCAATGCTTCACTAAGAGAAAGAACATACGCTTTTGTTGCATAATAGACTGCCATTAAAGGGCCTGGCTGGAAGGCTGCACTAGACGCTACGTTTAGTATCCCACCACTTCGTCGTTCCACCATTCCTGGCAAAAACAGCTTGCTTAAATGAGTTAATGAACGAATATTCAAATCAATCATATTCAATTCTTTTTCTGTATCCGTTTCTGTAAATTCTCCAAACAGACCGAATCCTGCGTTATTGACTAAATAATCAATAATGATGCCCCGCTCCTGAAGTTCTTGATGCAATTGCTGAATTTGATCTGGATCAGATAAATCTCTTATGAATAGTATGACATTTGCCCCATACCGAGCCTCTAAATTCTGCTTTACTTCAGCTAATTTTTCTGCGCTTCGTGCGACGAGAACAAGCGAATGCCCCTCTTTGGAAAAATGTGTGGCCAACTCCTTCCCAATTCCACCTGATGCTCCCGTAATTAAAACCGTTCCTTTTTTCATTCTCTATTCACCTCTGTTATTTTTATATGTTTAAGTTTTTAAACATTTAATCATTTGACTAAAAATTTAATTCATTTTTAGTCATTCGTCAACTATTTTTTATTATTTATTATTCTTTTGTTTGTTACATAATAAAAACCTACTTCTGAATGAAAGCAGGTTCTTGCTTTTATTAATATTTACATGCTCATAACGATGAACGGTACGTTTTTATGTTGAAAACGCTCCACCTCGGAAAAACCAATCTTTTTATACAAGTGAATCGCACGGTGATTGAAATCAGCTACGGACAATCGATAAACGTCTGATGGAAACAGCTTCTTTAACTGCTCCATCCTATTCTTCGTCCAATGTATAAAAGATGCGTTGACACGCCTAAAAGAGCGGGATCTTTTGCAGCTTCAATAAATACATTCATCATATGCTGCGCCTCGCCTCGCTCTTGCCAATACGCCATTTCTTCTTCCGTCATTAACCCCCCTAGATTAGATGATCCGATCAGCTGTACGGTTTCAAAGCCATGCTGCTCCATAAATGGAGCGATTTCTTCTACGTTGAAATAATACGCTCCTGTAAAACGACCTTCATCAGCGTGATTAAATATGCCTGTTTCTGAGAACTTCTCTAAGTTCTCCGCTTCATGATTTGGCTTCCAGCGTAGCGGTGAACGAAGCGAATTTAATACGTGGCGAACTCGTGGCATGAAGGCAACAAACACGAAACCATCTTTCTTCGTTACGCGATATAATTCCTTTATCGCTTTGTTGCGATCTTCCTTCTCCTGCAAATGATACATCGGTCCAAGTGCAAGAGAAGCATCAAAGACTTCATCTGAAAAGTGAGACAAGTCACGCGCATCGGCTACGTGGAAATCTGCAAATTGCTCAGCCACTGAAAGCTCCACTGCTTTCTCTTTTGCAACCTCTACAAGGCGTGGAACAAGATCGGTGAGCGTCACCGTATGCCCTGCCTGTGCGAGGCGCATTGCATATTTTCCTGGCCCGGCTCCGTTATCTAAAATGTGACCACTGCTTGGAAGATATTTTTGTATGTAATGCCAGTTGATTTGAAACTCAAGCGGTTCACGGTCTAGCCTTCCCCATTCATCAAACGCTGTGTAATAATCAATAATTGATCCCATTATTTTAAGCTCCTTTAACTATGTATACTAGGTAATCTATTCCACGAAAAAACAGCAAATCCTCCCATGAGAAAGTGTTCAAGACCCAGTCTGGCTACTCTATAGCACCTTTTCGAAATGAACTTCTTCTCCATCTCTATCTACGATCGTATAGCCTAACGATTCATATAAACGAATAGGCTTTGTCCACTCTTTTGTTGTTTCAATCACAATCCGCTTGTACTTCAGTGCTTTAATTTGTGTTTCTAACGTATGAACCATCTGCTTTGCGTATCCATTTTTTCGATAGCGATGAGCAACAGACATACGACAAATCCGTGCCGTGTCTGCTGTTTCTCGTAAAAAAGCACCTGTGCATACTAGTTCCTCACCGATTTTCCCGATCAAAAACAGCGAACCCGCGCCTTCATAGGTTTGTAGGATATGGTGTAAATCTGGATTAAGGGACTCATCAATCGAAGGAAAATAATCGAGGAAACCCTCGTAAATAAGCTCCTTAGCTTGGCTAACAGTAGGAAGAGAAACAGGTTCAATTTGTAGCATCTCTATGCTCCTTTCAGTTACATATGATCCATTCCTAATTTTACCATTTTTTTACATAGACAAGATTATTTATTTGTTACATCACGTGTTTGACTCCTCGCCGAACATTCCTTCTTCAAATGCAAAAAGCGACCACGTATCGGATTTCATTACTTGACTGATGGACTGCCCGCATTAAAACACAAAAGAATAGATCTGTGATAAAATGGAATATATTTCTATGAAGCACTAAAATACAACGGAAGTGTTCCTAAAAGGGGGGAGAAAAATGAATGTATTGGCACCTTTATTTTTCTGGGGGGTTGGTCTACTTATCCTTTATGCAGTTATTGAAGCTGCGGTTCGAAGAGGGGTTGATTCTTCTCGTTTACACGAGACCATTCAGCGTTTAGAAGCGCGAATAGAAGAGATGCAGAAACCTTCTGATCACGAATAAGAAATAACGTTTTTTATAGGCGTTCGCCCTCTCACTTTCTCTTTTTCTACATAACGTATAGGGTAATGACCTATATAAGGAGCGATGTTTGTTTATGAATCACTATCAACATACCGGGTATACAACTGAGTACCTTCACTACTATGTTCCCTATTCGTATGCGCAGCCTTTCCCTTCATATGACACACGATTTCAAAACCAAAACGTAGGTGGCCTCAAGCAGCGTGTAGCAGAACTTGAGCGTCAAAACGTTCAGCAAATTCGGGAAATTACCCGCTTAAATCAAGTCGTAGAGCGCCACACGTTTCGATTAAACCGTTTGAATCAGCGCCTTCGTGTACTTGAAAAGCGCTTTAATATTCCATTCACAGCTGAAGACGGATTTTAAATGAGAAAAGTCAGGTAGATCTCTACCTGACTTTTCCTATGAGCGAACAGGTGAGATCAAATGGCGATGTGAAGATGATGAAAGAGGTTCAATCACAATGGGCTTCATCGCACCGTCGTAATGAATTTGAATATGCTCCTCCTCCATTACCTTTAGCGCATCAAGCAGAAACGAACCGTCTAGCGAAATATGAAACTCCCTTTCACCCTCTATCTTTTCTACTTCCTGCTTTTCCTGTACTTGCCCCATTTCTGATTCAAATGAAGCAATGTTCAGGCGCCCATCCTCTAGTTTAAGCCGAATGTTGTTGTGCTTCCATTCACTTGCAAATAAAGAGGCTCGGTCAATTCCTTGTAAAAATGATTTTGTATTAACAACAAGAGTAGTCTTCATATCCGTTGGAAACAAGCCGCTCACATCAGGATATCGACCTTCAATTAGACGAGAATATACCGTTAACGATCCTAATTGAAAGATCGCGTGACTGGTCGTGAAAAAAAGGTGAAGGTCCTGCTCTTCTTGCTGAATTAATTTCACCAATTCTTGCAAACTCGCGCTTGGAACAACGAGCGAAATATTTTGATCATACGTAACGTGCTGTTCTTTTAGCGCTAATCGATGAGAATTGGTTGCCACACATCTCAGCTTTCCCCCTTGAACTGACAGATGAACACCTGTCAATAACGGTCTCGTACTGTTTTTCGCCACCGCAAAAACCGTCTGCCTAATCATTTGTACAAAATGCTGACTAGGTATAACGATGGGATCCTGCTTTTCAAAGGAGGGCAGTGTTGGATAGTGAGATGGATCAAGCCCCTGTAGCGTAGTAACTACTTCCCCAGATCGAATCGTAATTTTTGTCTTACTCGTCGTAATGTGAATGTCATGAGACAGTTTTCGCACAAGTTCAGTAAGTAATTTGGCAGGAATGACCGCCTCACCTGTTTTTCTAATATGTACCTTTTCTATATTTCTCTCAATGGTCGGGACAAATAGCTGAATCATCATATCCAAATTCGCTCCCGTCACTACTAATCCATCCGGCTGAGCGGTAATTTTAATTCCTGACGAGACGGCTGTTCCTCCTTTTGCTGAAACAGCTTTGCTTGCCTCTGAAATAACTCGTTTAAACGTTGCTTGCTTAACGGTAAAATCCATCCTCATCCTCATTTCTAGCAAAATAGTCTTTTACCAAAATTCGACATAAATAAGAGAATTCCTTGTTCGCTCTCCGTTTAGGCATTTATCGTTCCCTTTTGCTTGTCTCATACATACATTATTTGTAATGATCTACCTAGAACCTATTTTTCCATAAGGAGGGATGTGAGATGTACCAGTATTGGCCCTATTACCAGCCGCAAAGGTATACGCGGGAAACCATTCAAAAGCTTGTCAATTTACAGCCACGAGTTGAATTATTAGAGGTGAAAAGCGCTCAAAAAGAAGAAGCCCTTAACAACTTTAATAAAGTGACCATGTTACAAGACAACGCCCTTGACCGGCTGAACGAACGTCTTAAAGTGTTAGAAAAGCAGGAAAATATCCCTCTGCCAACGAGTGAGGATGGGTATTAATTCGCAGAAAATATTGAATTTAATGACCAACAGCGCTATAATAAGGTAATTTGTGTAAAAGGAGGGACTTTTTAATGAAAGATCGCGGCTCTAGATTTTACGATCACAACGACACGTTTTCACAGTATACTAGTCTTCGAGAACGACCAGAGAATGCAAACGATACGCTCGAAAAGCCGGTTATGATGGATTTGCTTGGTGATGTGGGGGATAAAGCCGTTCTAGATCTCGGATGCGGAGATGCACGATTTGGAGTTGATTTGTTACAAAGAGGCTGTTCCTTCTATCACGGCATTGACGGCTCCAAAAATATGATTGATCTCGCTCAGCAACAGATTGAGCATGAATCAATTACGCTCGAACGTGTAGATCTTGAGGAATGGAATCCTCCTGTAGCACAGTATGATCTTGTCGTTTCACGTCTTGTGTTTCACTACCTCGAAGATTTAAAAACAATCTTTGACCGCATACATACTGCATTGAAACCTGGGGGGACAATCATTTTCTCGGTGGAGCACCCCGTTATTACATCCACTCTTCAGCCTGCTGGACTACGGACAAGCTGGGTCGTTGATAATTATTTTTCAATGGGTTATCGAACACAGCAATGGCTCGGTGGAAGTGTTGAAAAGTATCACCGTACGCTCGAGGAATACTTTCAGCTTTTACAAGAAAGTGGCTTTACCGTAGAAAGTTTAAAGGAGTCCTCTCCTCGTCGTGAGTTCTTCTTGAGCGACGAAACGTTTGAACGACGAAAACGAATTCCGCTCTTTTTATTTTTAAAAGCTACGAAAAAAGACGTGGAGAGTAATTGTTGATGATTACATTATCTGAAACGATCGAGAACGTTGATGTTAACCAGTTGCAGTGCGTCTATCAATCTGTTGGATGGAACCGTCATACTCCAGATGCGATCCAAACGATTTTTGCCGCAAGCAACGTCATTTGCCTGGCCTTCCACCAAGAGAAAGTGGTCGGAATCGGACGTGCCATTTCAGACGGAGTTTTTAATGCAGCGATTTATGACGTGGTTGTGCATAATGATTTCCAAGGACAGCGAATTGGACAATCTATCATGGAAAATCTTTTAGGACGGTTAAAAGACGTCTCTTGCGTTCACTTAATTTCCACTACCGGAAACGAAGCGTTTTACAGTCGATTTGGGTTAAAACAGACAAAAACAGGTATGGCACGCTACCAAAATCCAAGTCTTGCAAATGAGTATCTTGTACCTTAACTTTCACGCAAAAAAGCTAAGCATCGCGCTTAGCTTTTACTTTTCTTTTTGAATAAACGATAACGACACTAGTTCTTTTGCGGTATCTGCTACTTTCTCCATCGAATGACTAATTTGCTGAATCGCTTGCTTAAATTCGTTCATTTGCTCTTCCACTAATAAGTTTTGCTCTTTGCTGTCCTTCATGGTCTCGACAATCTCACCAAAGAAGGTTCGAATTTGATTCACGTTTTCAGCTGTTTTGATCACTGATTCGTTAATATCACTCATGTATGTTGCAACATCTTGAATCTGTTCATTAGTGGCTTCGATGAGCGATGACACATCACCTGCTGATTTTTTTGTCTGTTCTGCAAGCTTTCGTACCTCACTAGCCACAACGGAGAATCCTTTTCCAGCCTCTCCTGCACGGGCCGCTTCAATCGCAGCATTAAGGGCAAGTAAATTCGTCTGATCCGCTATAGACGTTACAAGGCCAACAATTGCACTAATGTCTGTTGCAATATTTTCAAGTTGCGCCATTTCTTTTTGGATACTTTTCATGAATGCCTGAACGTTCTCCACTTCTCTCTTTTGATTTTCGAGCTGATGCATTCCATTTTTTGATTGCGACTCTACAATCGTCGCCATTGAACTTGCCTGTCTGGAAAAATCAATAATTTGCACAGATTGCGACAATAGTTGTTGAATAGCCGCACTCGTTTCTACCGTCACATCCGCTAGCATCTCTGACGTGCGATCTACCTGTAGAAGAATTTGCTGCTTTTGTCTCTCCGCTTCTAGACGAATGCGTTCTCGCTCATTCTCATATGCTTCAAGCACAATTTGTTGCTCTAGACTCAATATTTTAGTCGTCGCTGCTAAATAATTTCCGTATTCCGTTGTATCATGAAAATGATCATGATAGATTTTCATGATAGATAGAAGTAAATTTTGAAAGGCACACATGTACCATTTAGGTAGAAGACCGATGTGCACATGAACCTGCGCAATTCGCATTCGGCGCTGAATAAATTGCTCGTTAATAACACCGTCGAACATCTCTCCTACATGATCAGTTAGCGTTTTCTTTAAGCGATTGATGTTGCTATTCTTTTCAATAATAGTCGTTAAGCTTTTTTCAGCGTTTAAGTGTCGGTAAAATTCGTCGACAATCCATGTGATATTTTCCTTTATAAACGGTTTGGCTTTCTGTAAATAACCCAAATCTTGAACGGTCAAGTTCACCATATGAATTTGCTTCCATAGCACATGCGTTTTCGGAAGATGAATCTCTCCGTTTACTTGTATTTGTTTTTCATTCTTGCCTTCATGTTCATTTCCCTTCTTTTTAGAAAACATATCTCTCGCTCCTATCTCGTTAGCTATAAGGGAAAAACGACTTACTACATAAAATTCAGCCATCTTACTATATGAGCAAAACAGCTCAGAAATGCGTGAACACGTTCATTCTAGGTTTCTTTTAGGATGAAATTGGGAAATAAGCAGATAAGGAGGATGGATACTATGTCTTATACATCTTTAAAGGATTTACCGAAGAGCGTTACCGATCACCTTCCACATCATGCACAGGAAATTTACAAAAAAGCATTTAACTCTGCGACGAAGGAGTATGATGAGGACGAAACTGCACATCAAGTTGCGTGGAGTGCTGTCGAGCAAACGTATTATAAAAACGAAGATGGTAAATGGGTAGAAAAATAAGAAAACCAGGTGGAGAATGCCCGCCTGGTTTTTCTTTCTGTTATAATAGAACATACGATCGCACACTTATATGAAATGAGGAACATAAATGGCTGGGGAATTACGGCATGCATATAGTCCGCAATTTATTGACACTTTATCACAATTAGTAACGAAGGAACTCCCTTCTTTTGACTTACCTTCTTTTCGTTCAAGCGTGTTTCAGAACGATTGGGAGCACTTAACCCTAAAGGAGCGAATGAGAAGAGTCACTACTTCCCTTTATGCTACATTACCGACGGAGTATGAAAAGGCGCTTTCCATTTTATATAAGGTAGCACCCAAAGTTTCAAAAGGATTACCTGGCCTTGTCTTCCCTGACTTTGTCCAAGTCTATGGCCTTGCACACTGGGAAAAATCGATGCAGGCACTGGCGTTTTTCACCAAGCTATCAAGCGCTGAGTTTGCTGTTCGTCCGTTTCTATTAGAAGACAATGAGCGGATGATGAAACAAATGATTGAATGGTCCAAGAGTGACAACGAACATGTACGAAGGCTGGCAAGCGAGGGGTCTCGACCGAGGCTTCCATGGGGATTAACCGTCCCCTCATTGAAATCGAATCCAAGGCAAACATTTGCGATTCTTAACCAATTGAAACAAGATGAATCACTCTATGTACGCAAAAGCGTAGCAAACCATCTCAATGATGTCTCTTACCTAGATGCTGACTTTGTTCTAGATATTGCCTACGACTGGTATGGAAATCATTCTGAAACAAACTGGATCGTTAAACATGCGTGTCGCTCTCTCTTAAAGAAAGGGAACGAACGAGCTCTCACACTGTTTGGCTACGGCGATCCGACAGGCATTACGATTGATCACGTTAGTCTCGACAAAAGTGAGCTAGCCATTGGCGATGATTTACTCGTTTCGTTCACGGTTCACTCCTCCCATCATCAACCCGTTCGCATTGAATATGTAATTGATTTCGTCAAAGCAACAGGAAGCAGATCAGCGAAAAGTTTTATTTTAAAGCAGTTTGAAATGAAGGAAAATGAAACAAGAGAATTTCAAAAGCGCCACTCCTTTAAGGATTTAACGACGAGAAAGCATTACGAAGGCCTTCACACGCTGTCTCTTAAAGTGAACGGCGTTACGATCTCCAGTCACAATTTTTTCCTTACCTAAAAAGCCTGTGCTCTAGCAGGCTTTTTCATTTGAAACTGAACTTTTTTTGTTCACAAGCTGATGCCCAGTTCGTTTCTTAGATCGAACGTTTCAAAACATGGTATGATAAAGACCGTACAAACAAAAACTACCCTAATGGTTAAAATTAGATCGTACAAAGGCGCTCATCACGCTCCTACTTAGAAGGAGGTACACATGAAAAAGAAATACAACATTTCAGTAGAAGCAACACTTGAAGTGATCGGCGGAAAATGGAAGTGTGTCATTCTCTGTCACTTAACGCACGGTAAGAAACGAACAAGTGAATTAAGACGATTAATGCCAAACATCACGCAAAAAATGCTCACTCAGCAGCTTCGAGAGCTTGAAGAGGACGGCATTATTGACCGCATGATTTACAACCAAGTTCCACCAAAAGTAGAATATCAGCTTAGTGAATACGGATGGAGTTTGCAAACCATTCTTGATTCCCTTTGTGCATGGGGTGAGAAGCATATCGTGCGCGTGCATGGCGATACGTCCTCTATGCTTGAAGACAGCATTTTAAATGAACACTTAAAAGCCCCGCAATAAGATCAGAACGGAGACCAAGCGCTTGGTCTCCTTTTTAATCAAACTGCCGCTTTCGGTAAACGATGATCGTTATCACAAGGACACCGATTGCCCACGCCACAAGAATGAGAAAATGACTTCCAACATCACTAAAACTCTTTCCTTTATCAAGCGCTAACCAAATTTGCTCAAACTGGTCGTTTGGAAGATAGCTGATCAACGTTTTGAGCGTATCATTTTCAATGACGCTTTTTATAATTCCACCCATGCCAATCAAAAGCATAATCGGCATGCCAATAATGCTTGTTTCCATTACCGTTCTTGATAAAAGCCCAAGCAACGTCCCGCCTACCACATAAATAATCAGACACAGCAGTATATTTAATACGCTAATACCTATGGCAGGTACGGTAATTCCTCCTAAAAGCACTGAGCCAGCGATAATCAAAATGGTTAAAATAGCGGTCAGCGCGCTTTTACCGATTAAAATTTCAATCGTACTCGCAGGTGAAAGCAAGAGGCCCCTAAGCGTACTTTTCTCCTTTTCTTCCGCTACCATTGCTGCCTGAACGAAGCAGGCCGTAATGACTAACGCCAAATTCACAAGAATAACCGCGCTATAAGCGTTCACATCCTGCCTGCTTCCTATCCACGCGGAAAATACAAGGGGCATCGCAAGCGTAAAAAGAATATATGAATTTTTCAACAGATCCTTCCAGTCCTTGATTAAAATTGCGTTCATGCGTCTTAATGACATCATCACAGTTCCCTCCCTGTTAGCTGGACAAATAGATCACCTAACGTCGGTTCATTTGAATGAACGGCAACCAGTTCACCACTCATCATATAGTCCTTAATCATATTTGCACCTTTCTCATCTTTGTTTACTGTTATTTCACGGTTGTTTTGAAGCGTTAAGGTAATGGTGTCATTGGCATGCTGAAGACGTAGCTTTTTCGGCGTGTCCAAAAGGCTGATTTCACCTTTGTGGAGAAAGGCAACGCGATCACATAACTCTTCTGCTTCATACATATCATGCGTGGTAAGAAAAATCGTCGTTCCGTTCTCATTAAGCTGACGTAGCCCACTGTAGATGTGCTTTGTGTTCACCGGGTCTAGTGCCGAAGTAGGCTCGTCCAAAAATAAGATGGATGGTTTATGTAAAAGAGCTCTTGCTAACAAAACGCGCTGCTTCATTCCTTTTGAAAGCTTTTTGACTATACTTTTCTTCTCACTCTGCAAGTTGACTACCTCGAGCACCTCCTCAATTCGCTGTTTTGGGATGGCAAACAGCTGACAGAAAAAGAGCAGGTTATCATAAATAGTCAATCGCTCATAGAGAGTACTGTTATCTGTTAAGATACCAATTTCATTCATATATGTATCTTTTTTTTGATCCCGGATAAATTGATTAAGCACGGTGATGTCACCGCTTGTTGGTAAGAGCTGCGCCGTTAAAAGCTTAATTGTCGTTGTTTTTCCAGATCCGCTCGGCCCTAAAAATCCGAATATTTCGCCTCTCCTAACCGAAAATGATAAGTTTTTTAACACCACCTTATTTTCAAAGGCTTTTGTTACATTTTTAATTTCAATCGCATGTTCCACCTAACTTCCTCCCTTTTCACTGTGATCGCTTTCTATCTCTACTGTACGATGTCACGTGTCAGGCAGCATTATAAAAGCGATAAAAGGAGTGATTTTCGGTGTAAATGGAGCTATTTGGAGCTGAATGGAGCAAAAAAAGCATGTCTTCCTCGCAATATCTACAAGCCGATAATGTCTTTAAGCTCATTTAACTTCCCCTTTGATAACGGAATCGATGTTTTTTCTGCGTCATCTAAAACGAGACTGTAGCTGTTTCTAGTCCACGTAATGACCTCTCTCACCTTTTGGAGATTCACGATGTATGAACGGTGACAGCGAAAAAAACCGAACATTTGTAATCGGTCGAACAATTCATTTAATGTATAGGTACAAGGAAAGGTTTCTCCTTTCACGTGTAAATGCGATACGCCATCATGGCTTTCAACAAACGCAATTTCAGTTGGATCAAACAGGATAATTTTTTCATTTACTTTAGCTGGGATTTTCTCAAAGCGAATGGGACGAATCAGGATCTCTTCCTCTTCCTGTACAGAAACCGCCACCTCCCCATTGTTTAAGTCTCCTTCGTCCTTTACTTCAATTTGGCGCAATCCTTCTTTCGTTAAGCTATATACACGGCTTGTCAGTTCAATTGCCGTTTCGACGTAATTGTTCAAGACTAAAATGATTTTTTGTTCTCTCACTAGCTCAGCAATAACGCGCTTTATAATAATTTGACTTTCCAAATCAATATTTTGAGTCGGCTCTTCTAGCACGAGTAGATCAGGATCATGTAATATAATTCGAGCAAGCTGCAGGCGTTTCTTCTCCGAAAAGGTCAAAGAGTCTACCCTCTGTTTCTTTTTTTCTAAGAGACCCACCATTTTTAAAAACTCGTCTACCTCTCTGTTCCCAGCGTACAGGCGTTTATAGAAGCTTAAATATTGGTAAACAGACAACCGATCATAAAAGGCTTCTTGTGCGAATAAAAGACCTACGTTCTCACAAAGTTTTTTAAAATGCTTTGGCAGCTCCTCATCGTTCAGCATAATCCTTCCTGCTGATACAGGTACTCCACCAACTAGCATATGTATGAATTGATTTCTGATCTCAGCGTTACACTGAACTGCCACCACTTCTCCTGACGTAATCGTTAAATCAATCGCAGGAAAAATGATTTGATTTCCGATTCGTTTCTCTAACTTCTCAATGACCAATGCCTTCATTTAACTGTTGCACCTCATTTTTTCTTCTATATGCTTTCACTATAGTAAAAAACCAGTTTTTTTACCATTATTCTTACAAATAAAACCGCTTTTTTTTCGCAATTTTCATTAAATGAATCGTTTTGCCGATTCCTTGGTTTAGTTGCTTGCATAAGAAAGCCTGTCCATATTATGATGAAAACCGTGCCCTCCATATTTTCTTGCTGTTTTCTGATCACCTCGTCATGAAATAGGTGATCTTGTTTCATACTAAGTAACACCTGTTTCACTTACTCATACATGAGGTACTTTCATACATAACAGCACTCATTCTCACATGCAATATGGACAAAACAATCAAACAAAGGAGGCAGAAAAACTCGTGGAAATGTTTATTATGATCATGTTACTCTTAGTAGCGATCTTACTGTCGAACATGATCAATCACTTTATTCCATTCATCCCTGTACCACTTATTCAAATTGCCCTTGGTGGTATCGTTGCTTTACTTCCCCTTGGAATGCATATCCCTCTGGAGCCAGAATTATTTTTCATTCTATTTATCGCTCCCCTTTTATTTAATGACGGGAAAAACGTGCCGCGAAAAGCATTATGGAAACTGCGTGAGCCGATTTTATTTTTAGCACTAGGCCTCGTTTTCGTAACCGTATTTGTCATCGGATACGTCATTCACTGGTTAATTCCTACGATCCCATTACCAGCAGCGTTTGCTTTAGCCGCTATTTTATCGCCAACGGACGTCGTAGCAGTAGGTGCCATGTCAGGGCGTGTGAAAATGCCAAAAGATATTATGCACTTACTTGAAGGTGAAGGACTGATGAACGATGCATCGGGTCTTGTCGCATTTAAATTTGCGGTAGCTGCAACCGTAACCGGCTATTTCTCATTAACCGATGCTACGCTCAGCTTCTTAGGAATCGCGATTGGTGGATTTGCTGGAGGTGCGGTCATTGCGTTTTTAATTATTCGCTTCCGCGTACTTATACGCCGATTCGGTATGGAAGACGTAACGGTTCATATGCTTCTGCAAATTTTAACGCCGTTTGTGATTTATTTAGTGATTGAACACTTCCATTTATCAGGAATCCTTGGAGTTGTTGCTGGGGGAATTGTTCATGCGATTGAACGTGATCGTGAGGAATCCCCAACCGTTCGCTTACGTATCGTTTCTAAAAGCACATGGACTGTTATCCTTTACGTGCTAAACGGTCTTGTATTTATTTTGTTAGGATTACAAGTTCCAGCGATTGCTCAAACCATTTTTAACGATATTAACTACAACAATGGACAAGTGCTTATGTACATCCTTATTATTACGCTTGCGCTATTTGCGATGCGCTTCTTATGGGTGTATCTGTCTTGGTCTGCGGGTTGGAAATTAAACAAGAGCTCGTTTAAGCCGTCATGGAGAGGCGTTGGTCTTGTGACCGTCTCTGGAGTACGAGGAGCCGTTACACTTGCCGGTACCTTCTCAATTCCATTTACACTTGCAGACGGCAGTCCTTTTCCAGAACGATCGTTAATTATCTTTATTGCTGCAGGCGTAATTCTCCTTTCGCTTCTCATCGCAAGTATTTTCTTACCGATGATTGCCGAAAAAGAAGAAAAGCAACCAACGGAAACAGATAACTATGTCAAAGAACGAAAAGCATTTGTAAAGGTATGTCGTGCTGCAATCGACGAATTAAACTCTTCAACCAACGAAGAAAACGAAGAGGAAGTTGTCGTCTTACGATCTCAGTATAAGCAGCTTATTAATGATGCATATATCGACCAAACGCAAAAAAATAGCTTCCGTTACCAAAAAAGTTTAAATCAAGTATGGCTGACAGGTCTTCAAGCAGAAAAGGAATATTTAGAACAGCAACTTGAAAACCCCGATGCGGATAAAGAGGCGATTAAGCTTTCTCTTACTCACACAAAGCGTATGGAGCTTGCTTTAACCGCCAAGTTCGGTCATCGCCTCGTCATGATGTGGGTCACATTCAAGCGACTTGTCTTCCGCTTCTTAGGTGCATTCAGCTCAAAAGCTGTTAAGCGTGCTCGTAAAGAACGTAAGCTAAAACGTAGACTGGCTACCTTGAAGATGGAAAGCTCGCGTGCGGCTGTCGATAAAATCCGTGAATCGATGACAGCGGAGAACCGTGATGCTTCTATGGCCGTCATTAAAGAGTATCATGCACTCATTAGCAAATTGGTCTCACGAAAAGGCCGCAATCAATCCGTGATGGACGCTCTTTCACACGATGCCATCCAAGCGGAGCGTGACAAAGTACAGGAAATGTATGAACAAAAAAGCATTTCCTTTGATATGGCACAGCGCCTACGTCAAAACATTACGATGAGAGAATTACTCATCGCAGAAGAGAACGAAACGCACTAAAGCAACACCAGCAGATGAGCTTTCATCTGCTGGTGTTTTTGTGTTTGGCAGGATATTTCTCTTGTTTGTTTAATTTATGTTGATGGAGGTGGAAAAATGGACGTTCACATTAGAAGACCTTCGGATCAAGATACTTATGATCTGCATCATTTTTTTGAGCTCGTTATTCATGATACGTATCAGCATGAGGGCATTGGTCACTTGACAGATGATATAAACGATGAGATTCAATCAAAAAAGCACTATCTCGATTTTGGATATGAAAAGCAACGGAAAAGGTCGATATTTTTTAGTCGCGGAGCTAAACGGACAAATCATCGGTACGATTGAGTATGGGCCTTGTAGCGCGCTTATTCAGACGTGTACAAACGGAGAGTTAAGTTATTTACTAGAGGTGGGAACGGTTTTTGTTCACCCAAGTCATCAGCAAAAAGGGATTGGGAATCAGCTACTGGCTGCGATTTGCACTGCTCTACAAAATCAAGGTCTTGACGAATTCTGCCTAGACAGTGGCTACAAACGAGCACAGCGCATTTGGACAAAGAAATTTGGCGCTCCCACCTACCACCTGAACGATTACTGGGGGAAAGGATTTCCTCACATGATTTGGAAGGTAAACACAAAGAGCCTTACTTAAGGCTCTTTATATTCATTCGATGGACATAATAAGGTGGCTTACTTTCATCTACACCCCCGTTTAATTCGGGAAGCGTATTTAATTGATTAACGGTGATATAGAGAAAATGATCTGTCCCGATGCTTAAGCCGTCTGGCCACTGCAGTTTTTGATCGTCTTTAATCACTATTCGGTAGCCTTTTGGATTACTAATACCAATTGCAGACTGTTCAATATCCGTTACATAGATATTTCCCTTATCATCCACGACAAATCCATCGCAGTGAGGCTTTTTACTGTACCATTCAACGTTCTTTGTTTCTTTTGATCCGCTTGGCAGCGTGGATAGCTTTTCAGCTCGAATTCGAAACACATCTGTTCCACTCATTGCACCGAAATATACCCACTCCCCTTGAGGATCAATAGAAATAGGATTTAATCCGTACTGATGTGCTTTTAAAGTACCAGCAGAGGTTTTACTAGAGATGATTTTCCCATTTACGCGAATCGAATCGCCGCTCGGCATAAATGGCTTAATACCTTCCAAAATCCGGCTTGTCTGCCCATTTTTCATATCCACGACAATAAGAGCAGGACGTTCACTTCTTTTGCTTTCATTGCTAAAATCCATATCAGCAATATAAAATTTATGTCGCTTTTCATCTATCACAAAATCATGAAGAAATGGATGGTTTGAAAGTGATTCTTTCGGAATTGGTAGGACTTTTTCTATCCGTTCTGTTTTCGTATTCCATCCTACAAGCTTTGGTAATCTTCTCAGGTCTTCACTTCCCATATCTAACATCCATACGGTTCCTTTTGAAGATACTTTGATGCCAATTGTTCGTTCAATTCCCATTTCGTTATCAGTGGGTTTGCTCGCCCATTTTAGATTGGGAAACGCTCTTGTTTTGTTGTTTTGCAAAATCTCTCTTACATTTACGGTTGGATGTGATAATGCGGACATCGTAACAATGATACGACCATCTGAAGTAGTAGCTAGATTTCCGGGCCTTTCTTTATCAAAGGTTGTCACCGTTTCAAGAGAGGAAACAGCATGACTCCGATCTGGGCAGCCAATCATACTAGCGATTATCACACTACTTATAATCCAGTTTCTCATCGATTCGCTTCCCCTCAGTCTAACGAAAATTTTCCTTCGTCTTTTGGATCAAGATAAATGATATCACTTGGACTTCTCACACCTACGTCAAAAATTAGTATATCTTGTGGTCCCTCTGTAAGTTTTACTAGAGCATGTGGCGTTCCAGCTCGCCAGTACATCATCGTACCTGGCTCTGCTTCAATAGTCTTCCCGTCCGCTACTTCATACGTTCCCTTTCCAGATAGAACATATAAAATCGCATCTGACTTCGTGTGGTAATGAGGCGCGGATGGTCGATACAACCGAAATACGCGAACGCCTCCTTTTGGCATGGAGACAACGGTACGATCTTCCACCGCTTTTTTAGAGGTTTTCGGAAGACTATCAAGATACGGTTGAAGCGGCAATCCTCCCCACGTATTCCCTAGCTTTTCACCTGGTCCGTACTGATAAATAGGTTGCTTCGCTTCCGCATAAAGTGGACATAAAAAGATGGCTACAAGAAGGCTTGCGATAAACGTTTTTTTCCGCATTTCCCTTCCTCCCTACGCTTAGTTAGTATGGTGTATTATTTGTAGACAAGTAACCTTCTTATACTAAATTCCAATCATTCATTTTGTCCATTTTTACCCATGGTATAATAAGGATTCGCACTCACTTTACACACGAAAGGAATGATTTTTTGAATCAACACGTTACGCTCGAAGATTCCCAGATAAAATGGGTCGAATACTTTGAGAATGAGAAGAATCGATTATTATCTGTCATTGAGTCGCATATAAAGGGCATTGAACATATTGGCAGTACGTCCATTGCGGGACTAGCAGCCAAACCGATTATTGACATCATGGTCGCCGTGGAAACATTAGATTGTGCAGAAGCGTGCATTCAATCTCTAGAAGCACTCGGTTATCATCACGTGCTACACGCTGAATTTCCCGAGCGCCGCTTTTTCTGGCGAGAAGCGAATAACGGACAGCGGTTTCACCTTCACTTTTACACGTATGGCAGCAAAGACTGGCAGGAAAAACGTTTGTTCCGTGATTATTTAAAGAAACACGAAGATGCATTACATGCCTACGAGGCGCTAAAACGCGCGCTCGCCCTTACATACAAAGATGACCGCTCCGCGTATACCGAAGCAAAAGGCCCCTTTATCCGAACGATCATTGAAAAGGCTAAAAACGAACGGATTGAATGGCAGCAACAAGTGCCTGTTCAAGGACTTAATCACCTGTTATTTTCGGTTTCCGACCTGGACCAATCCGTTGCGTTTTATCAGGATGTATTCGGTGCAAGACTGTTAGTAAAAGGGCGAACAACCGCTTATTTTGATCTCAACGGCATTTGGCTTGCGTTAAATGTGGAAACAGACATCCCGCGTCGGGAAATTCATCATTCTTATACACATCTAGCCTTTACGATTAAGGAAGTAGATTTCGATCAGACGCTTCACATGCTGCAAATGCGTGGCGTACATATTCTTCCTGGTCGTGAAAGAGATCAAAAAGACAAAAAGTCGATTTATTTTACAGATCCTGATGGACACAAATTTGAATTTCATACCGGATCACTTCAGGACCGAATGAGCTATTATCAAAAAGAAAAAGCGCATATGACGTTTTATTAAACAAAAAAGTGCTTCACATTAAAAGCGAAGCACTTTTTAGTAGTGGCTTGGTACTGCACTCACCAGTCTGGCAACCTTTTTTCTTTTACGAAACTTTACGTTGTTCAGCCAATTCACAAAGGTTTCACCGCTGAAAGACACGCCGTAGCCTTCGTTTCCCTCTTCATCGATATACGCAATTTGCCAATAAGGATGGTCATTCCCCCGGTCGTATATCCACTGATCAAACTCACGTTGAAGTTGATGAATATTGCGACCAACTTTTGCGGCACAGCTCATGTACTCGTCTTCGTATCCGAATTCCATTTTTATGACCATGTTTCCCTCCTAGACCTTTTACAGTCATTCTACTGCCCTATTGCAAACATCAATCGTCTCCGCTCAGCAAATGTCGCACCTGCTGAATGGGCGGATAATCTTTGACATCATTTTTATACGCCATGTAAATCGTATTGTTCACTGCTAGATGAGGAAAGAGAATTTTCGTTTTGTTCGCTTCAACCGAATCCGCAATTAAATACGTAGGAAGGACGCTAATTCCCATTCCTTCTTCGATTGCTTTTAACACAACACGCAGGTCAGGGATAATATGATAAGGCTGAATGGGCGGTCGCTTTCCGAAGTGCTCTCGCCAAAAGCGGCGTACGATGGGTAGCTCTAAACCATAGCTTAGCCATCTCTGTTCGTCTAACCATGATTCAATCTCACCAATTTCGGTAAGCGTTGAGTCAACGTCATAAGGAGCGGTCACAACAAACTGCTCCTCCTCTATTTTCACACTTTCAATTCCTGGTACTTGAAGCTTTTGAGTCGTAATGATGAGATCCACTTCATCACCTTGCAGCAGCTCTAGTAATTTCGTCGCAACGCCAAATTGAATGGAAAGGCGACCGTCTACTCGTTTAAGACTAGGGAGTGCCTTTTTTGTAAAATACTCCCCAGGTGAACCAATTCGAACAATAGGAGTTTGGGGCTCAGAGGCCACGTGGCGAATTTCAAGGGTGGTACTTTCTAGTTTTTCAATGAGCGGTACTAACGTTGTATACAGCTCTTTTCCTTTATCCGTTGGAATCATTTTTCGTGTAGCCCGAATAAACAAAGGCTCTCCTACCTCTGCCTCTAATGCCGCTAAGTGCTGACTCATCGCAGGCTGTGTTAAAATTCGAGCCTTTGCAGCAGCGGATACCGAACGGTGCTTGTAGATGGAGATAAAACTTCGATACCATTCAAAATCAATCATGTTTCTTTTTTCTCTCCTTTGACATGTTAAAAGCATCGTCATAGAGACGATGCTTCTTTTATATCTGGCGCAAGCGGAAAACTTGGCGTTCCGCTACGAGATCTGCCGTCTTTTCACGATAGTTTTTATAGTGATCAGCCTCAACGTGAGCGTTTAACGCTTCTTCATCTCGCCAAAGTTCATAAAAAACAAATACGCCTTGTTCTTCCATTGATTCATGGAGCACATATTGAACACAGCCTGCTTCTGCGCGAGACGGCTCCAGTACAGCTTGGAGCTCTTTACGAAGTAGCTCCTCTTTTCCAGGCTTAGCCGTTAAAATTGCATTAATCGTAATGGCACTCATTCGATCTCCTCCTCGTCTTTTTAATCACCAGTATTTCCACCTTACTTTTTACCATACAAGAAAAGAGCCACATATGCATGAAAATAGCTCGGCATATGTGGCCCCATGTTTTATGCTAACGTTTTAACAACCGCTTTTGCTACGCTAATTGTTGATTGTGGATTTTGACCTGTAATTAAGTTTCCGTCTACTTGAAGGTGATCCGTCCAGTTTGGAGCCGCAACGAATTTTCCTCCTAATTCACGTAAGCGTGTTTCAAGTAAAAACGGCATGTATTGATCTAGCGTTGTTTCGCGCTCTTCTTCATCTGTGAATGCCGTTACCGCTTTTCCGGCAACAAGCGGTGTACCGTCTGAAAGTTTTACTCCCACAAGACCTGCTGGTCCGTGGCACACAGCTGCTACAACGTTATTTGCTTCATATGCTTCGCGAAGAAGCGCGTGCAATTTTTCATTATCTGGTAAATCAAACATTGTTCCGTGTCCACCTGGTAAGAAAATAGCATCGTATGCAGACGCGTCTTTAATATCTTCTAATTTCAACGTATTTTCTAGATATACCGCTGTGTCTAAAATTTCTTGTGGCGTTTCGCCTTCTAAGCTGCGATCATCGACCGGTGCTTTTCCACCTTTTGGACTCGCAACTGTAATTTCATATCCTGCTTTTGCAAACTCAACGTACGCTTCGCCGAATTCTGAAAGCCAAAGACCTGTCTCATGTCCTTCATTCATTTTATCAGCTGTTGTCACAACCATTAATATATGTTTACTCATTATAAGTTCCTCCTAAAAATAACGTAGTGTATGTGAAATACAAGACTAATTGTAAGCCCATTTTAACTATAATACAAATTAGAAAATAAACATCTATCTATAAATATATTTATAGATAGACCATCATAAAAACCCCCGATTTCTCGAGGGTTTTATGATTATTAAATGACTTTTACATCAACTTCAACGTTTCCGCTGATTGCTTTTGAATATGGGCAATATGCATGTGCAAGGTCCACGTATTTTTTAGCTGTTTCAAGGTCTAATCCTTCAATGTGCGCTTCCAAGGATACGCCAATTTTCACACCTTGATCTTTTGTATCTGCAAGAAGGCGAACCGTTGCCGTTACTTGGCTGCTTTCGATCTCAACTTTATGCTTTTTCAATTGAAATTCTAACGCACTGTTAAAGCATGCGCTATATCCAGCTGCGAATAGTTGTTCAGGATTTGTTGCTGTTGTTGCTTCTCCGCCTAATGCTGGTGGTGTTGCTACATCTAAATTAAAAATATTGTCTGGAGAAAATACCTCTCCGTTACGTCCACCTGTATTTGTTACGGTTGTTTCATATAAAGTTTTCATTACTGTATCTCTCCCTTTTTATCTGTTTTTGTTTATTATCTTATCTACAATTGAATTGTACACAATTTAATTGTGTAATGCAATACTTTTGTTTATTATTTTTTTACCCTATGACAATTTACACGATCCATAAAAATCCATATACTAACAAATAGAGTGTAAAATCACAGTCTGGTTGGTAGTCCAGACGCATTTTTAATGTCAGTGGCCTTCCCCCCTCGGGATGTCCATCACTCTGATTCAATTAGAGGGGGCTATAACATGATGTTAACCATTTATTTCGAAAAGTCGTTCCCGGTGGGCGTGGTCGAAGTGAATATACTATATTCAAAAGGAATATTTGACTAATTTTTCAGAATTATGTTAACATTGAAGAAAGAAACCTCAGAAGGAGGAGACTATTTATGCCTATCTGGATTTTTTTAGTTACAATCGTCGGAGGATTACTTGGTGTTGGTGCATTTGCAGATCGAGTAGCGAAAAAGAAGAAATTAAAGTTTGAGCCTGAAGAAGGAATAAAAAATGCTTCTACTAGTCAGCAAGTATACGGGGAAGACTTTTTAAGACAAGTGAATGATTCGTTTAAGCAACCAAACGGATAATGATAAAAAAAGGACTCTACTAGCAATTCGTAGAGTCCTTTTTGATTATTTTTTCGGTGGCACTGCGCAGTTACCGTCTGCACAAAAAGCATCCTCTGCTCCGCTACCTGATAAATCTTGTAGTTTTGGTGCTGGGTTTTCTTCTTCCCATACTTGTTTCAGTGCACTCTCAAACGTTTCTTTTGGCTGTGCTCCTGAAATGGCATACTTTTGGTTAATAACAAAATACGGAACGCCTGTAATGCCATATTGCTGTGCAATACTTTCATCCTGACGTACATCCGTAGCAAACGCATTTTTGTCGTTAAGGACGGCTAATGCCTCATCGCGATCTAAGCCAGATGCTTCTGCAAGGTCTGCAAGCGTATCTACCTCTCCTACATGCTTTGATTCGGTGAAATACGCGTGCAACAGATTTTCCGTCATCGCTTTTTCTTGTCCCTTTGTTTCTGCAAACTTAGCTAAGCGATGCGCATCAAACGTATTTGTTGGCTTCATGTCATCAAAATTGAACGTTAGCCCGACGCTTTCTGCCTGTTGACCGACGCCAACGTTCGCTTGTTTCGCTTGTTCAACGCTCATGCCATATTTTTTCGCAAGCATTTCGTGAATGTTTTGACCTGTGTTAAATGCTGAATTAGGATCTAGTTCAAAGCTTTTAAATTCAACTTCAACATCTTCTTTATGAGGAAATGCCTCAAGCGCTTGCTCTAGGCGACGTTTTCCAATATAACAAAATGGACACACAAAATCTGACCATACTTCGATTTTCATATCGACACCTCTTTAATTCAAGATATTTTTTATCATAACATACCTAACAGAAAAACAAACGAAAAATGCTTTGGGCGTATTTCATAATAAAATGATAGCATTTTAGCTTACTGTTCGCTAAAATTAAAGGATGTAAGCGTTATATTTAAGTGCAAACGGTTGCGCAAATTTAAGAAAAGTGAGGGAATAAAAATGATGACCGAAAAAGAAAAAATGCTAGCAGGCGAAATGTATGATCCGGCAGATCCTACGCTAATGGCCGAACGCATAAACGCACGTCGTCTCGTTCGTTTGTTCAACGAAACAACTGAAACCGAACATGAAAAACGCATCGGCCTTATTAAAGAATTATTTGGTTCTACAGGCGAACACGTTTATATGGAGCCAAACTTCCGCTGTGATTATGGGTATAACATCCACGTTGGTAACGGATTTTTTGCTAACTTTGACTGCGTTATTTTAGACGTGTGTTCCGTTACATTCGGGGAAAACTGCATGCTCGCACCTGGCGTTCATATTTACACTGCGACTCATCCGTTAAACGCCGCAGAGCGGAACAGCGGTCGTGAATTCGCCAAGCCGATTACAATCGGCAATAACGTATGGCTCGGAGGCGGATGTATTATTAATCCTGGTGTCAACATTGGAGACAACGTCGTCGTGGCGTCCGGCGCTGTTGTCACAAAAGACGTCCCAAACAACGTGGTGGTTGCTGGAAATCCTGCACGAGTGATAAAAGAAAATATCTAACGACAACGCGAATGGAAGTGGAATTTACACTATGGAATTAACATTAATACCGAGCATGTGGGAGACAAATCAGCTTATTGTTCGAGATTTACGGAAAGAAGAAATAGAAGACGTTCAAGCGCTCTATCTTCAAGGCAGCTATCTTGGAGAATGGGACGGACGCACCTATGACTCTGACTATATCACACAGTGCTTTACAACCGGTGACCTCCCTCCGGACGGAAGCAAAGACCATTTTAAAATTCAAGTACTCAGGATGAAGGAAACCAATAAAATCACTGGCCTTCTCACAACGTATCATGGCCATCCATCACCTGAGGTCTTTTACATTACATATTTTTATCTTGATCAACGCTTGCAAAGTCAAGGGTTAGGCCGTGAAGCGATGGAGAAATTGCTTCAGTGTGTAAAAGAGGCAAACTATACTGAAATTAGAGCAAATGTTGCGATTAAAAATTGGCCTGCGCTTCGCTTTTGGACGAGTCTAGGGCTTGATCGAATTCAAGGCGTATTTGGTGATCGTACCCACGACTCTCACTCATTCGCTGATATTGAACTAGTAAAGAAACTATGATCACATCAAAAAAGCACCCACTAAGAGGTGCTTTTTTCTTATTCCGTCGTCTTTTTCCACTTTTCTTCAATTAACATCTTACCAGGCCATGTGTACGCCATAATTCCGCCGTCTACCGTAATGTCTTCCCCCGTGACGTATGAGCTGTCATCACTTGCAAGGAATAAGGCCACAGTGGCAATTTCCTTCGGTTCTCCAAGACGTCCAAGTGGCGTAATCCACTTGTTCGCTTCACGGAATTTTTGGCCCATATCGTCTTGTTTCGTTCCTGCTAATGTGTCAATGAGCGGCGTTTCAATGGTACCGGGTGCAATGGAGTTTACACGGATACCGTCACGTGCATAGTCAATCGCCATCGCCTTTGTGAAGTTTCTGATTCCGCCTTTTGCTGCGTTATATCCTGAGCGATCTAGGTCTGCTGCTTGTCCGGACATGGAAGACGTATTAATTATAGAACCACCGTTCTCCATCATGAGTGGAAGTAGATATTTGCTGCATAAAAATGTCCCTCGAAGATCCACCGAAATAATGCGGTCGAACAATTCAACCGGATATTCGTGAACCTTTCCGCCCTCTTCGTCAATCCCTGCGTTGTTGAATAATACATCGATTTTTCCGTACGTTTCTTTTACTTGATTCACAAATGAGATGACGCTCTCTTCACTTGATACGTCAAGTTCATAGGCTTCTGCCTTTCCACCGTTTTGCTTCACAGATTCTACCGTTTTTTTAAGCTCATCTGTGTTAACATCCGCACAAAGAACGGTCGCTCCTTCTGATGCAAATAGCTCGACCGTTGCTTGCCCAATTCCTGTTGCTGAACCCGTAATAACTGCAATTTTATTATCTAATTTTCCCATGATCATAGCCTCCTATAAAGTGAATCTGTCGTTGATATAAATGAATTACCCTTTATGTGAAATAGTAAACAAACGCAAACTGCCAGACACAACATGGTATAATATGGATTAAAAGGAGGAGAAAGGCTATGAAGACACTCGTTTGTTTTGGAGATAGTATTACAGCAAGACATGAAGGCTTTACAGAGCCAATGCTAACATCAAAGATTGCCAGTCGATTGCCGACTATTAACATTATAAATGCAGGCGTTCCCGGTCATAACACAAACGATGCTCTCTCTCGTATTAAACAGGATGTGATATCGCATCATGCTCATTTTGTGACGGTACTATTCGGAGCAAACGATGCAGGGAAAAAGAGACCTGTTGATCTTTCTACCTTTACGGAAAATATGCGTACGATCGTGCGTTTCATTGGACCTTATAAAACGATTTTGATCACGCCTTCTCCCGTTGATGAGCAAAAGCAAGCGGATCGAACAAACAATCTGCTCGGTCAATACGCAAAGGCAGTGAAAGACGTAGCGCTTGAATTAAATTGTCACCTCATTGATTTTTATGCTCATTTTCTGTCACAGCCTGATTATCAAAGCAAACTAAAAGGAATGGAGGACGACGGACTTCATTTCGGTGAAGCAGGCTATGAATTGTTATCAGAGCTTATTGTGGAAAAGTGGCAGCAGCTTCAAACATAAAAGGAAAAAGCTCTATGCTTTTTCCCTTCTTTTCTCATTTCGTCAGTGAATAAATACACGTATCTCGTAGATCACCTTCGACGCTTAAGCTGTCGCTATGTAAAATACCGTCTAGATTAAAGCCCGCGCGTTCTGCTACTCCGCGACTTTTTGTATTACGAGAATCGCATCGAATCTCCACTCGACGCGCGCCTAGCTCCCGAAAGGCAAATTGCTGAATCCCCTCCACAGCTTCCGTCATGTAACCTTTTCCACTATGTCGTGTATCAATCCAGTAGCCAATTTCAAACTTCGGAACGTCCCAATCGATTCGGTGTAAACCTGATGACGCAACAAGTTCACCCGTTTCTTTTAAAAACACCAGCAAACGCAGATCCGTGCGCTTCAAATAATTGATATATGATTCTCGAATGTTAATCTCCGTTTCTTCAAGCGTCTGTTCGCGCTGTGCAAACGGCATCCACGGCTTAAATTCGTTACGAGATGCCTGAATTGCCTCATATACTACCTCCCCGTCTCCCGGTTTCGGCATCCGAATAAGCAATCGATCAGTTGAAAACTCTGTTGGAATGTCTCGTAAAATTGGATTCATCTTCTTCTCCCCCTATGTGGCATTTCGTCTATCTATTCGTATTTCTACGATCTGACGCATCAAATCGGTATTACATGTAATCATACCAATTTTTTCTAAGTAGCAATAGACTGAAAATACTAATTTTTCTTACAGACACAAAAAAAGAAGCGCTCAACGACAGTGAGTGTGCTTCTTCTAGCCAAATCATTTATTTCGAAGATTTTGAACGCATCATATCATTCAGAAACCATTGATAACCATAGTTCAGCACTGATGTTCCAACCGATAGTAGAAACAACTGCAGCCTTGTCATGTTGACCATGCGATAAACCTTCAGCTTCTCTGCTAGAGATGTGAGTGGATAAGCAAATAGATAATCAAGTACGATGTTACTCGATAAATACAGCCAAAAGCGGCCGAACGTAAATTTAAAGATCCACAAATTAATCACAAAAAATGGGCCAAACAAAAAAGAAATATCACTCGCTAGACTAGGAAAGAGCGGATTTCTTACCTTCCACCACGTAAATTTATGAGAGAGCTCACTAATTAATGCAATGACAAGCGAGCTGAACGTTAAAACGGGCAAATAGCGCTTAAACGTATGGCGGTCCATTTTCACTAAAGTAAGCCATGGAACAACGAGCAAAATAAGAAGCAACCATTTTCCTTTCATATGTACAAAAACCCTCCTTCATTATTTCACTTCGCATTTCTAAAAAAACTATCTAAAGCATCCAGCTAATTCATATTTTTTCTTTTTTTGATCAAAACGTAGGCTGATTCAGCCACAAACAATAGAATGAACACAATTAAGACAACAATTTCTGCTAGTTCCATGACGCGAAAAGGGCTTAACGTGCTCCGAAGTGATTCATACAGCGTAAACCCTTCAAACATATTCAGCATCGTCGCAAATCCTACTAAACATACAAACATCGAGACAGTAATCAACAAAATCTTCATCGCAAGCCTCCTCTGCTTTTATCGTCCCGCGATTCCATTTTTCTATACAAACGAGAGGAGCATTTTTACATAAAATTCCCTTCCTTGTCGAACACTAGAATCATACTAATTGTCTAATCAAAGGAGGTTTTAACGCATGCCTTCCTTTTTCAAGCATTCAAAGCCGAAAAAAGAACGTGTTAGTGAGCAAGCTGAAGAAACTTCTTCCTCATCTGATGACCACTTATTTTCGTCTCTTTCGGAGAATGTTCACTATATTCAACAGAAAACAGGAAACAGCCCAGACATTGTAATCAGACAGCTCAGCATTGGCGACACAACGACCATTCAAAGTGCGATTGTATACGTAGATGGAATGGTCGATGAAAAAGCCATTCAAGATTTTTTATTGGAATCGATGATGAAAGATGATGATCTAAACCAAAAGGTTACAAATGCGAATGTCTTATCACTGATCAAAAAAGATATTTTAGCATTCGGTGACGTGTCAATGGCCACTTCATGGGAAGATTTTTTTCTATCGCTTATGAGTGGTGACACAATGATTTTAGTGGACGGCCATTTGCAATGTATTGTCATTGATACAAAGGGTGGTGAGCGCCGCGCTATTTCAGAGCCTAGCTCACAGATGGTCGTACGAGGGTCAAAAGAAGGATTTAACGAAACTCTTGCGACGAACATTTCACTCGTACGTCGTATTATTAAAAATCCCAGTCTATGGGTGGAATCAATGAAAATCGGAAACGTCACCAAAACGGACGTGGCGATTATGTATATTGATGGAATTGCAAATGAGAAGATTGTGAAGGAAGTAAAAGATCGGCTAAAACGCATTAACATTGATAGCATTTTAGAGTCTGGATATATCGAACAGCTCATTGAGGATAAAACCTTTACGACCTTTCCTACGATCTATCACACGGAGCGTCCTGATACGGTCGCGGGGAACTTACTAGAAGGCCGCATTGCGATTTTTGTGGACGGAACACCGTTTGTGCTAGTAGCACCTGCTGTATTTATTCAGTTCTTTCAATCAGCAGAAGATTATTATGCACGATTTGATATTGCATCGTCTCTTCGGTTTTTGCGCGTCATGATTTTTTTCATTTCGCTGATCGCTCCTGCTACGTATGTGGCCATCACGACCTTTCACCAAGAAATGGTTCCGACGAAGCTCATTGTGGCGATTGCCGCTCAGCGAGAAGCCATTCCATTTCCAGCCTTCGTTGAGGCGATACTCATGGAGGTCACCTTTGAAATTTTACGTGAAGCAGGACTACGCTTACCAAAAACGATTGGCTCCGCTGTTTCCATTGTTGGAGCGCTTGTTATTGGTCAATCAGCGGTGCAAGCAGGGATTGTTTCTCCTGCGATGGTTATTGTTGTTGCGATCACCGCCATCGCAAGCTTTGCGACGCCATCTTTTGCCATTGCCATTTCGGCTCGACTTCTTCGCTTTTTATTCATGGTGAGCGCCGCAACGTTTGGCTTTTACGGCATTATTCTATCGCTCTTAATTATGGTCGTTCACCTCTCAAGCCTTCGCTCCTTTGGTGTTCCTTATATGGCACCACTTGCTCCTTTCATTCTTAGTGATGCCGGAGATACAGCGATCCGTCTCCCGTGGTGGTCATTGCGAAAGCGACCTCGCTTAATTGCTGATAAAAACATTACGAGGGAAGCGGTAGATCAAGGACCAGACGTTCCAGCTTCGCGCGGAATTGTGAACCAAAAAGCAGAAGATGGTGATCATCGTGAAACGTAAATGGCTTCTCTTCTTTCTAATCGTTTTTCTTACTCCTCTTTTAACCAGCTGCTGGAGTAAAAAAGAGCTCACAGATCTTGCACTCGTATCAGCGCTTGGGATCGATAAGACGAAGGACGGAAAATATCTGCTGTCGTTTCAAATTTTAAATCCTGGTACCGTAGCGGGAAGTTTACAGGGTGGTGGCGGTGGAACAGAAAGTCCTCCCGTCACCGTTTATCAAGCAACGGGAGATAATTTAACAGAAGCAAGCCGACGCGCCTCTGGTCATGTATCGCGCCGACTCTATTATGCACATACGAACTTGGTGGTCATCGGAGAAAAGATGGCGAGAGAAGAAGGAGTAGAAAAACTGATTGATGGGCTTGATCGTGATCCGGAGTTTCGAACTACTGCAACCTTTGTCATTGCGAATGGCTCTAGCGCTGCAGATTTAGTGGAAACCCTAACTCCAGTAGATAAAATACCTTCAGATAAAATCAATAAAACATTAGAAATAACGGAAAAACGCTGGGGACATAATATCAAATCATCACTCAAAGACGTGATGGTTAATCTGAAATCTCCGGGTAAAGGAACACTAGTCTCAGGATTTAAGCTAATCGGCAACGTTGAGAACTCAAAACAACTCACGAACCTTCAACAAAGTGCACCAAAATCCACTCTTCGCTCAGATGGAATTGCCGTACTAAAGGATGGGAAACTAATTGACTGGCTATACGGAGATAAAGCACGAGGTACCGTCTGGGTCATTAATAAAATACACGGCACCGACTTTAATATCGATTGGAATGGACAAAAAGAAGCGATTGCGTATCAAACCGTTAGGCAAAAAACAAAAATTTCAACCCATATAAAGAATGGGATACCTACTCTATTTGTTCACAGTCGTGTAGAAGGAGACATTAGTGAGTTGGACGTGCCGGTGGAACTCTCAAATCCGACCGAGGTTGTGAAAATACAAAAGGCTCTAGCAAAGCAAATTGAAAGTGATATTGACAAAGCTATACAAAGTGGTCAAAGGCACGGCGTGGACTATTTTGGCTTCGGTTCCGACATGTATCGCAACCATCCTCAAGAATGGAAGAAAATCGGGAACAGATGGAACAGCGAATACTTTCCTAAAGCTACTGTGGAGGTATCAGTAGAGGCGTACGTTCGTCGTACCGGACTTCGCAATAAATCATTTCTCTCTAAGTAACGAATCTTACTCGAATTTGTAGAATTATTTGAAAGGAGGTCTTCCTTCATGGAAAAGGCGAAGATAAGTGCCAGTCAGCTGTTTATTTTGATGGTACTTTTCCAACTCGGAAGTGCCCTACTCGTCCCACTAGGAATGCGAGCTAAGCAAGATGTTTGGCTAGCCATTTTTTTAGGCAGCGTCTGTAGCTTTGCCCTCATGATTATTTATTATCAGCTGTATCGCCATTATCCTGACGTACTGCCTACTACGTATGTACAAAAAATATTAGGAAAACACGTTGGCAAAACCGTGGCGTTCATTTATCTTCTCTATTTCATGTACAATTCTTCTCGAGTACTGCGTGATTTTGGCGAAATGCTTTTAACGTTCGCCTATCCTGATACACCGCTGTTCATTATGAATGCGTTGCTAATGCTTGTCATTATTTATACAATCCGTAAAGGCATTGAAGTGCTCGCAAGGTCTGGGGAGCTCTTATTCATGTTCCTCTATATTCTCGCTGTAATCGGATTTATCTTAATCATTTTTTCGGGCCTCATTGACTTATCAAATTTACAGCCGACTCTTGGGAATGGACTAGGACCTGTTCTAAATACTACCTTTACTGAAACACTCTATTTCCCGTTCGGAGAATCAATCGTTTTTACCATGATTCTTCCGTACTTAAAACATCCGAAAAAAGCGAAATTCACGATGATTTGTGCAACCGGACTTACTGGAATTAACTTAACGATTACATCGCTTATTAATGTAACCGTTCTCGGAGTAGATCTTGCTTCTCGCTCTCAATTCCCTCTTCTGTCAACGGTTCAAAGTATTCAAGTAGCTGATTTTTTAGAGCGATTAGACGTATTCTTTATGCTTGCGCTTGTGATTGGGATCTTCTTTAAAATAGGGATCTTATTTTATGCAGCGATGATGGGGACGGCAGATTTATTTAACATCAAATCTCCATCTCGGCTTTCATACCCGCTCGGTCTCGTTATCCTATTTACATCAATGATTATTGCAAGCAACTTTCCTGAGCATCTGTACGAAGGGCTACGCATTACGCCTTTAAAATTACATATGCCGTTTTTAGTCTTGTTTCCAAGTTTTTTACTTCTCGTTGTCTATATTAAACGACGGCTAAAACTGAATTGAGGTGGTAATAGATGTACGCATGGATTTACGATTACTTTATTAATACCGTTTTGTTTCCATTAACATGTCTCATAGGCCTTGGGGGCTTCTTGATCCTTTATGGCTATAAAAGCATAAAAAAAGAAAATTCCAACTCCTAATTGACCAAAGCAGCTTGCGATGAACAAGCTGCTTTAAATTTATTAATCCACAAATTCTTCTTTTAAAATAGAATACAAACGCAAATCGCGATGAATTCCCTTCATCAGCATTCCTTTACGAATGGTGCCTTCTAACGTCATTCCGGCTCTTTTCATCACTCGCTCTGAGCCGATGTTTTTGCTCATCTGTTAGAGCTGAACCTTCACCTTTGTTCCATCTTCAAGCGCAACATCAACGAGTACTAATCCTTTATGCTGCTTCAATTCAGCTAAAAAGGATCGAACAATCTTCCGAATCATCGTGGCATCCATCGCAAGCAACCATTTCTCGTATTCTTTATTTTTGGAGTGATTCACCCAACGATTGGCCTGCTTCCAAACGAACTTTGATGAAACCACTGCCCCTATAAGGCGAAGAAATGCAAAAGGAAGTGGAACCGTAATTTGTCGACGATTTTCTACTTGCACACGCACCGTCATCATCAACTTACCTACTCGATATACACAGCGACAGTATCACCGTCAGCAGATTTTACATCAACAATTTGCCCTACTAATTCTTGCTCAATCGCAGTAATCAACAGATCAATATCCAAATCTTTCACGTACTTTTCCGCTTGAGGGATATTTTTCGCAATGCCATGACCTGCCTTTAAAACGGCTTTTACGAGTTTAATCGGTAAATTAACGCTCACATTGTCCTTATCGCTTGAGATGACCCGAATCCGAAGCGTACGATCTGAGTAAGGAGATACCGCTACTGCTGTTTCTGTTTCTTTCTCTTTCAATACGCTAATAAGTTCGGCCGCTTTATCTGAATCAATTCGTCCCTCTTGCACCATTGTTAATACTTTTGTGATTTCCTCTTTCATCGTTCATCCCCCTATTATTTTTTTAACATTTTAAGCGCTTCTTCTGCTGAAATTTCGCCTCTTTCAAGCATTGATACGATGTTTTTCTCGTCTCGCTCTGGTTTTTTTGGTACTTCTGCTTGATGACCGAGTGCTTGAATAATCTCGGACAGTTTTCCACGAACCGTTGGATACGAAATACCGAGCTCCTTTTCCACTTCTTTAATATTTCCGCGACAAACAAGGAACGTCTCCACAAACTGTAGATGCTCTGCCGATAAAGAAGCAAGCTTTGAAAGCTGAAAATTATTTTCAATCGTCGTCTGACAGTGACCGCAGTGCAGCTTTGTTACATTTAAGGAATGACTGCACACCGGACAACTTGTTAAAACTGTATAACTCATAACAAGCCCCTTTCCTTAATATGGTATCATTATATAACGCCTTAATTAAATAAATCAATATATAAATTAATTTTTTAACTTTTTATTTTATATTAATTAATAAAATTAATATTTATTTTAAATATATAAAAACAAACATATAAAAAAAGCATCCTTCCAATGAAGAATGCTTTTAAACTTAAATGTGCGGAACGACCAGACCACCGTATGCAAAGGCAATTAAGATGAGAATGGCTGGATGCACCTTGAACTTCGTCATTGCCACGAGCGAAATAAGGCCAATGACGACAGTTTGAATCACCCCAAGTGACACAACGGAATCCCGTCCCATCTCCCACGTTAAAATCACCATCATAATCGCGATAACGGGCTGTACGAGTAGCGTCATCCCTTTTACGACTTTTGATTGGCGGTGACGCTGCAGTAATTTTAATAATAAAATCAATGCGACGGCTGACGGAACAACGGTCGCAAACATCGCTACGAGTAGACCGACCCAGCCCGCTATATCATAGCCAACATAAGCCGCAATTTTCGTCGCGATCGGTCCAGGTAGGGCATTACCGAGCGCTAGCATTTTTGAAAACTCTGTATTAGTAAGCCAGTGATATCGATCCACTACTTCTTGATACATAAGAGGAATGGATGCAGGACCTCCACCGTATCCAAGAAGATTTGCAATAAAAAACGCTGCAAGCAGGGCAATCAGTACGTTCATGCTGATGCACCTCCTTTGTTTTCTTTTTCGTTTTTATCCCCGTTATTTTTTTTGAACTTATCCCGCAGTTTAAAATGAACAGATCCATACGCAAGAAAAATGATAATAACAATACCAGGATGAACGTTCAAGGTTTGCAGAAGTACAAAGCTAATCACAAATAAAATGACTCCTAATACTTTCCCAAGACCCTTCACCGCTTTAGCAGCAAACTCATAGGCCATAATACCAAGCATCACACCAACGACTGGCGTAATTGCTGCAATCATTCCTGCGACAACTTCTGACCCGCTTAACGCATCCGCTAGTGCGAACAATACAATCATCGCTAAACTTGACGGCAAAATATGGGCCAGTGTCGCAACAATCGCTCCTACCGTTCCCTTTAGCTTATATCCTAGATACGCAGCCATCTTCGTCGCAATCGGCCCTGGCAGTGCATTCGCGATCGCATATGTTTCCCCAAATTCTTCATCCTCTAGCCATTTGAATCGCTTCACGGCCTCATGGCGAATAAGTGGAATCACGGACGGACCTCCGCCAAATCCTAAAATTCCCGTTCGCACCATAGCGATTATCAGCTCTTTGTAGATACTCATCGCTGTTTCCTCCTCTATTACAACTTCATCCCCATTCGACTTTTATAGCGTTTAATTAAGATTTGACAGTCTACGCTTACGACCCCTTCAACACTATAAAGCTTCTCTGTTAAAAATCGTTCCATTTCTTGATTATCTGCAAATATCCCGTGCATATGTAGCTTGCTCGGTCCCGTCATATGATACAAACTCGTTACCGCATCTTCTTGTTCAAGCTGTTCTGCTACGCTTTCTAAAAATTTCGGCTCCACGTCTACATTAAAAAAAGCGGACACATGAATGCCGATTTTTGCTGGATTGATCACGGTCGTAAACTTTTCAATCACGCCTTGTTCGACCAGATTATTAATGCGCGTTTGAACCGCTACGCGCGATAAGCCAATTTCTTTTCCAATATCCGTATAAGAAGCGCGGCTATTTTCGTGCAGCTTTGATAGAATTTCTCGATCGACGTCATCAATTTTAAGATCCGGAATGCGGTAGTCTGAATTCATTTTCGGTCATCTCCCATCTCTTTCATGAACTTTTTCATTCTAACATACGAAACGAAATATAAAAATAGATTTTAGTTACGTTTTGAAGTGAAATTATTTTTTTAGTAGACAAAAAGAAAACCTCCCATTGTGAGGAGGTGATTAACGTGAAACGGATAGATGCGGAATTTTTCGTAAAAGGCGTTTGATCGACTTGTTGGCTTCGTGTAGAACTATTTCCTTATCGAGCGTTCTCATAAGGCGGTTTTCCATTAAAATCTGACCGTTTACAATGGTCGTTTCAACGTCTGCACGAGTAGCCGAATACACAATTCGTGAAATGGGGTCTACGTCAAACGATGGATACGTGTGAAAATCACGTAGATTAAGAATTGCTATATCTGCCTTTTTGCCAACCTCAATGCTCCCTATTTCACGTTCCATCCCTACCGCTCGTGCTCCGCCGATGGTCGCCATTTTAAAAACCGCCCTTGCATTCATTGCCGTAGGACCGTAAACCGGCTTTTGAATGAGGGCCGCAAGCCGCATTTCGTTGAACATATCTAGATTGTTATTGCAAGGGGCCCCGTCTGCTCCTAGACTAACGGATACGTGATGATCTAAAAGTGTTGGAATATCGGCAATTCCAGATGCTAATTTCAAGTTTGAACCGGGACAGTGACTCACATGAACGCCGTTTTCCTTAATAATCTTTCGCTCCTCGTCATCAAGCCATACGCAGTGAGCGAGAATTAATCGATCCGTCGCAAGCCCTAGATGATGCAGATACGTAACGTTGCGCATCCCAGTTTCATGCTCGACTAGTGCAATTTCACCTTGATTTTCAGAGGCATGCGTATGAACATGAATGTGGTGCGTTCGGGATAATTCGCTCACTTCTCGAAGCAGCGCCTCTGTGCACGAAACGACAAAGCGAGGCGAAAAGGCATATTTAATTCGGCCTTCATACATGTGCCATTTCTCCATTAAATCCACGCTGTTCTGAATCGAGTCATATGTATTCTCCTGTAACGGAAGCGGGACCTCATCCCCTTTATCCATCATGACCTTTCCAGATAAAGCACGAATGCCGCTTTCCGCAATCGCTTGAAAAGCCGAATCCGTGTAGTGGACCGTTTCCATGTCTACAATGGTGGTGGTTCCACTTTGAATTAATTCACCAATCCCAAGCATCGCAGAATAATAAATCGATTCCTCATCATGTGATGCCTCTAATGGCCAAATACGCTGCTTCAACCAGTCCATTAGCTCCAAATCATCGCCTTTTCCGCGAAAAAGCGTTTGACATAAGTGAATATGGGTTTGAACAAAGCCCGGAATAACCGTACGATTCGTCCCGTCGATCATTTTATCAACCCGATCGACGTTTAAGTTGGGGCCTACTGCTTTAATGATATCGTCCTCAATATAAATATCTCCCGTTATAATCTCCTCATTCGCATTCATCGTCACAATTTCAGCATTTCGGATTAAAATTGTCTTCATCTCTATTTTCTCCTCCCCGTGTACGCTTCACTGATGTAAAGTACTCACCATTATACCGAGTTGAGAGAATCTTTTTACATTTTATGTAATGAAACCTCACATGGAATTTACAACTAAAAAACACCGATTTTGTTAGATCGGTGTTTCATTCGTTTCGTTATTTGGTTGCTGCTTCGCTTTCACGCTCAGCGGATGCCTCTTTTATAAATTGAGACAAATAACGAGCCACGCCGTTGTCATCGCACGTATATTCTGTCACATCATCAACGACGTCTTTAATATGATCGCCAGCATTTTTCATCGCCACTGCGTAGCTTACAAACTGAAACATTGGTAAATCATTGTTGCTGTCACCAATCGCTAAAATTCCGTCAGAAGATAAACCAAAGTGCTTCAGCATCTGCTGAATACCTGTTGCTTTATTCACGTTTGCGACCATAACCTCTACGTTATGATGTGAGGATGTAGACGTTGAAAAATCGGTGTCTTGCTTTAATTTTTCAAGCTCGTCTTTAAACGCATTAATATGTGTAGTTGTTCGCGCAAAGAAATAAAACTTTGAAAACTCACTGCCTTCCACACGATCCTTCCAGTCAATTTCTTCTTGAATCGCTTTTTTACGTGAAAGCCATTCATTAATTTCAACATCTTCAGGCTTTGGATCTTTAATTTCGTTCAGAACGTATTCTTGGTCCTGTTTCAACGTTACGCGCGCGCTGTTGTATGGAAATAATTCATAATAGACACGGTGCTCTCGTGCTTTTTCAATAATTGTGTGTACGAGTTCAAGGGAAAGGGAATGCTTAAATACCATTTCTTTGCCTACATACCCTGCCATACCGTTTGATGTAATAAATCCATCTACTTCAAAGCCATCAGGCACCAATTCAGCAATTTCATCAAACGCTCTCCCCGTTGCGATAAACACATAGATTCCCTGCTTACGCAAACGATCAATCGTTTCCTTCGTTTCCATGCTTACTCGATTTTGACGGTTTAAAATAGTGCCATCCATATCTAAGAAAATGGCTTTCGGTGTTGTAACCATAACGATTTTCCCCCTCTTTGTAAAAAAGAATGCACTTTGAAGTATATACCTTTGACCTGACAAACTCAACGCATGTGCGCTATAAAATTGCCTCTATCTCCCGTCATAGAGCGCTATTTTCATGATTATTAAAGGTTTGTAAATACCTCATTGTCCTCTATCGCCATTAGCTACAACACGATGTTAATGAGTAGCTATCTCTAGACACTCTTCCTCTGAACCTCTTTACAAAATAACTCTTCAAAATAAGATACTAAATGCGGACGAAGCTCTGTACGTTTCAGACCTATTTCCATGATCGCTTTTATGTAGCCAAGCTTATCACCGATGTCATAGCGGCTCCCTTCTAGCTCTAGAGCAAACAGCCCCTCACGTTTGCACATGTGTGCCAGTGCATCTGTGAGCTGAATTTCATTTCCTGCGCCTCGTTCAATCGTTTCAAGGATCGCAAAGATTGAAGGAGGAAGAATGTATCGACCCATAACCGCTAAGTTCGACGGAGCCAGTTCTTGCGCTGGCTTTTCAATGATAGTACTCACTTCATATACCCCGTTATGTGAAAATCCTGGTTGAATGATTCCATATTTGCTTACTTCTTCTTTTGCCACGGCCTGAACCCCTACAACAGGTGCTGACGCTTGTTCATATACTTTTGTCATCTGCTGCAATGCAGGTGGCTCCGACATCATAATATCATCACCTAAAAGTACTGCAAACGGCTCGTCACCGATAAATTGTTTGGCACAAAGGACCGCATGACCAAGTCCGAGCGGCTCCTTTTGTCGAATGTAATGAATTGTAGCCATCGAGGAAATTCCTTGTACTTCTTTGAGCTGATCATACTTCCCTTTCTCTTCTAACAATTGTTCAAGCTCAATGGATTTATCAAAATGATCCTCAATGGATTTTTTATTTTTTCCGGTTACAAAAATAATGCTTTCGATTCCTGACTGAACCGCTTCTTCTACGATGTATTGAACAGCCGGCTTATCCACAATCGGAAGCATCTCCTTTGGCTGTGCTTTTGTTGCAGGCAAAAAGCGCGTGCCTAGTCCTGCCACTGGAATAACCGCTTTTTTTATTTTCATTTTTTCTCTCCTCCAAATTCAACGTCACGCACAAACACCAAGCGCGTGCCAACATAATTAATACCAACTCCTACAATCGTCGCGACCAACTTACTCACGATGAGTGACCAATCAAGCTGCTGATGAAGCTCTGATAATAAGACTGACGTCACAGCAAGCGTGATAAGATTTACGCTCATAAAAGCGATAACCTCTTTTTTTGAAGCGGCTCCTTTTTGCTGAAACGTCCATGAACGGTTTAGCATGTAGCTGTTTGCTAAACCACCGCTGTACGAAATGATTTGAGCAAGAAGATACGGAAAGCCCCCTAGCGTCAGTAATGTAAAAAGAAGAAAATCGATGCCGGTGTTTACGATACCGACAAGACCAAACTTCAAAAATGAATACCACCTACTCATGTACAACACTACTTACTACTTGGCGCTCTTTTCGCTCCATTCCGTAACACTCACGAACGATATAAAGCGGACGATTTTTCGTTTCGTCATAAATACGACCGATATATTCACCCACAATACCAAGTAAAATCAGCACGATACCGCTGAAAAACAGCTGTATAACAATCAATGAAGCCCATCCTTCCACGGTGCTATCTGTGAAGAGCTTTTGATACAGAACAATAAACATATAGATAAATCCAGCAAGTGATAGAAGGCTTCCTGTATACGTCGCAAGCTTTAGTGGCTTATAGGAAAACGTCGTCAATCCGTCTAGGGAAAGCTTTAGCATTTTTTTAAGCGGATACTTTGTTTCACCCGCTAATCGCTCATCCCGCACATACTCTACGGCCGTCTGCTTAAATCCTACCCAGCTAACGAGCCCTCTCACAAAGCGGTTTTTCTCCTGAATGCCTTTCATTTCTTCACAAACACGGCGATCAATTAAACGAAAGTCCCCCGTATCAACGGGGATATCGACATCCGTTGACGCACGTAAAATACGGTAAAAGAGAGAGGCCGTTTGCTTTTTGAAAAACGTTTCGCCTTTTCGCTGCACGCGCTTTGCGTACACCACGTCATAGCCTTCCTTCCATTTCTCAATCATCTCTAAAATCAGCTCTGGTGGATCTTGTAAATCAGCGTCAATTACGACAATTGCTTCTCCTCTTGCATAATCCATCCCAGCCGTAATCGCAATCTGATGACCGAAGTTTCGTGAGAAGTCGATCAGTTTGACCGAATCGTCCCCGTCGCTATATCCCTTTAAAATAGCGGCGGTTTGATCTCGGCTACCGTCATTGACAAAGAGAAGCTCGTAAGCTTCCTTTGTCGAATTCATCACTGATTTTAAACGACGATAGGTTTCATGAATAACGGCCTCTTCATTGTAGACAGGGATCACAATGGAATAGCGCACATGTTTTTTCATTTAAACTCCTCCCTTTATTATTGAATTTCGTATAATTTTAATGATCCACCCATTGGGGATGACGTTTTTGTTGATTGCCATTTACTTGATGATATTTCTTTTCCGTTTTTCGTAATCCAGTTCAGTACATCTGAATTTCCTGCTTTACCTCGCCCGTCAGACGATAGTAAGAAGTATTTCACCTCGCCGTTTGCGACCATTTTTTTCAGTTTAGACACGGTCATAATCGGATCCGATCCTGAAAATCCTCCCATTGCCATGACCGCTTTTCCTGTTTCAATGATGTATGGTGATGCGGTATTTGAATCCGTTGTCGCAAACAGGTATTTTTCTCCTGTATTGTGTTCGGTTAGATACGTAATCGTTTTCGCATCTGTTTGACCACCCAGCATGCCTCTTCCCATTCCACCTGCAGTACTTGATGTAGGACCTGCTTCTGGAAGCATGCTGTTGCCGCCATAAATAATCGGTGTTGCCGCCCAAAACAGTGGCGCTACAAGAAGCACAAACAGCGCGGCAAGCGAAACAAAAAACGATGCTCGGTTTTTGCGTTCTTTTTTGAATAGAAGTACGGCTGATAACAGAATGCCTGCTACGCCCACTCCGATGATCAACCCTTTTCCAATCGTATCAACCGTCGGCATCAGCATGTACAGCTGAAAAATCGTTGTTCCAAGAAGTCCAGCTGGCAATAACCAAGCTCGCCAGCCTTCACGATTTCGGTACATTTGCATCAATGTTGTCCATCCCGCACCCACTAGGACTGAGATCGCTGGGGCAAGCATAATAAGATAATATTGATGAAAGAATCCTGCTACGCTGAAAAATCCTGCAATTGGAACGAGCCATGCCATCCAGAACAAGCTTTCTTTTTGTTTTCTCTTAAGCTTTTGTTTTCGTCTAAATGTAGAGAGAAACCCAATTGCAGCGATGATCGCAAATGGCAGAACCCAGCTAATTTGCTCGGAAAGACCTGTTTTAAACAAGCGAAGCGGTCCAGGTGTTCCTGTTCCAAACATTCCGCCGCTTTGTTTTCCCATTTGAGGAGGCGTTCCTTTTCCATTTCCCCCGGACATCTGCGGTGGATTTCCTGCTTGGTTATTATTTCCTCCAAGCATTTGTGGTGGCGTCATGCCTTGCTTTTCCATTTGCTTCTGCATTTCCTTTTGCTGCGCCTTTGTTAAATTCCCTGGCATTCCTTGAGGTGCATTTCCGTTTTCCATCATCTTTTGCATTTGCTTTGCACTAGGCATGTTTCCGCCACCACCAGGACCATTTTGCCCAGTTAGACGAGAGACGCCGTTATAGCCAAACGCAAGCTCTAGAACAGAATTGGTTTGACTGCTTCCCATATAAGGGCGTTTGTCAGCTGGAATAGCATCCACAACAAGTGCCCACGAAATAGACACAGCAACTAGTACGGCTGTAGCTGTCGTTAAAAACCCAAGCTTCTTCTTCCAATTGATCTTCGTAGCTAGTACGTAAAATAGATAAAAAGCTGGTAAAATCATATACGCTTGCAGCATTTTCATATTGAAGCCGATTCCTACAACCGCAAACGATGCAAGCAGCCAAATCAGCTTTCCTTTTTTCGTTGCCTTAAACAATAACCACGTAGCGATTAAAAGGGTAAACACTAGCATACTATCAATATTGTTTGTTCTACTCACAGCAGCAACAATCGGTGTACAAGCCATAACTAAGCTTGATAATCGAGCGGCTGTTTTGCCAAAGCTTGGTTTTACAAGAAGATAGATGAGTAAGACCGACCCAATTCCTGCTAATGCCTGTGGTAAAATAACGCTCCACCCGTGGAAGCCAAAAATATATGCGCTAACCGTTTGAATCCAAAACACAACGGGTGGTTTATCGACCGTGACGTATCCCGCGGGATCAAAGGATGCAAAGAAGAAATTATGAAAGCTTTGAAGCATACTTTTTACCGCTGCCGTATAATACGGATTCACATAGTCATCCTTCCATATATTAAAAATGTTTAAAAAAGCGGCGATGAACATAATCAGGATGAGTACAAAATCAAACCGCCTTGTTTTTGCTTGTTTCATTATTTTCACTCCTTTTTCTAATCTACGAGTACTATAAAACGACTCTGTGAACTGAATATGAACGTTGGAATGTTTTCGTAAAAGTTTTTAACCACGTACGCTAACCGTAGAACTAGCAAAAAAACCGCCCAGAATTTAACTCTGAGCGGTTTTTATATAGGGAAAGCATTTACCATTTAAATTAGTCTTTCGTTGAACAAACATGGTGGAAACCCTATTTAATAATCATTTCCTTCAATTACCATTATACTAGTGAGCGTAACTTTATTAACCAGCTCCCCATTGTTAAAAGATACAGTTCTATTCCTTTACTTGAATCAAAAATACATAAGGAGCACTGTTAGCAGGTACATCCTTTTCCTTCTGCTCTGACCATTTTGCATCATACACATAGCCATACGTTCCTTGCTCCGTCGGCACTTCAAACTGATCATGATGCGTACGAACCTTTTTTTCAGTTCCATCTACTAGTTGTGATAGCGTGGCGCTAGTAGGCTTCCGTTTAGCATTTATGGCAAAGGATAATGTCTCTCCGGCCTTTACCTCTATGGCTTTTTTCCCTTTTACGATTTTCTCAGGCGCTGCTTTATCTACACACACTGCTTGACCTACGCCTGACCAGCAATAGCTTCCAAGATACGTTTTATGCTGCTGATCTCCCTGCTGAATAAACATAGCAGGTGGATGAACATCCTTTTCCTCTTTATGTGAGCACCCTAGTAAGCTAGCAAGTGCAATCATTATCATCATTTTTTTCATTTCATCATCCTCCCTTTTCAACAGTAGACGGTGCTTAAAGGCCATTCGTTACATTTTTGATCGCTGTCGCAAAAAATTTAACAGCATCATAAAAGGAAGGAATGTCAGCGTTCGTATAGAAAACAGGAAAAGAAACAAAAAAATTCCCAGAGCAACATCCTCTGGGAATATCTCTTCGCTATACTTGTCACAAAAAGAACGCCATCAACATATTATCCGCGTACGAGCCGTCCGCAAATTTTAAGAAGTTTCTCTCCCTTCCTTCCTCTACAAATCCCATTTTTTGATACACGTGAACAGCTCGTTCATTGCTTGAGAGAACGCCTAAACAAATTTTCTCTAACCCTTCTTGTTTGCTCCCCCATTGCTGCATCTCGTGAATGAGCATTTTCCCGGCCCCTTGATTTCGTATCGATTTTGTTAATCCCATACCAAAAAAACCAGCATGAGACAGTCGTTTCATTGGACTTCGTTTAAAAGAAAGAAAGCCAATGACCTCCCCGTCTGTTTCGGCTACAAGCGTAACACCGCCTTGTTTTTTAGTCTGCTCTAGGCTTTTCTCTTGTTCCTCTTTTGTTACGTGAAACTCCTCCACTGTCGAAATTAAAAACATTTCCTCTTCAATCAGTTCACGGCGAACGCGTAATATGGCTTCTGCATCATGTAGATGCGCCTGTCGAACGGTAATCACAATCCATCTCTCCTTTTCTATATTTTACCACACCAAAACCAATCAAACGTCCACACGTTTGATTGTTGAACAGATGTTGACTGCTTTCTTTTCTTTACGAATCATGCGATTGGAATACAGATTAAGCGCAGCCGCTAAAAATCGATCATTCGTCCCAAAAGGAAAGGCGGTTTGCTTTAGTGACGTTCCAACTTTATCTTCAGCTGTATGATGTCAAAACAAAGTAGTCATTGTCATATAGCAGGGTAATTTTTAGGAATAGAAGAAGGACGTGATTGCATGATGCAAGACCGATTGCTCAGATTAAACTCCCCTTACTATCCTTTTCGCAATGACATTTAAGATAAATTTGGATATATTTAGAAGGGTAATCTCATTTTACTTAAGAGAAAAGTTTACTTAAAATGGCCGTGTAGACGGCAGAAAGGAACAGAAGCAGTTGTTAGATCATGTATTAATTCGTAAAACGAACGCAAGCCTCATTTCCACATTGCTTGTTTCAATCCTAACAGCTTTTTATTTAGAAATTCGTGGGATAAATGTAGAGCGAACAATGACAGATTATATGCTTATCACAGCAGGAATCAGTTTTTTTGTAGGACTGTGGACAATTGTCTATATGAATCTATTATCTTTACTTGCTGGGAGATTAGGAACACCTAGCTCATTACGGCTTAACGGTCTATACATTGGGATTTTAAGCGTATTAGGATTGCTAGGAGGATCTTATTTTGGAAGTCACCAAGGAATTTCCTTTTGGGTCGTTGGCTTCTTCATAGGGTTTTTGTATGGATTCATTGACGTTTTAACCGTTCGTTTGTTAGAAAAATTTTACCCTACCTATCCTCTTTATTTTATTCCTATTTTGCTGTTTGTCGTATGCTCGTTAGCAATCGTAATTATATTTTAGTTTTTAGTTTTTTTATTGTAAGCAGAAAGAAAGCCCGGAAAAAATCCCGGGCTTTCTTTTATTCGGCGCTGTGCTCTTCTTCGACTTTCACTACTTCGATGGCCTTAATCTGATGACCGTCTAAATCTTTAACTGTAAATTGATATCCTTCGTAAAAAATTGAATCGTCCACCTGTACATCAATTTTTTGCGTTAAAATCCAGCCTCCAATTGTATCAATCGTCGAATTATCAATATCAAGATACAGCAAGCGGTTTACGTCCGCAATGAGCGCTTTTGCTTGAAGTTTGTAGTGGTGATCACCGACTTTTTGAATTTCAAGCTGCTCCTCTTCGTCAAACTCATCTCGTATTTCTCCGACGATCTCTTCTAAAATATCTTCCGTCGTGACAAGACCAGCCGTTCCACCATATTCGTCAATCAATACCGCCATGTGAATACGCTTCTTCTGCATGGCTAGCAGCAAATCGTGAATGGCAATGGACTCAATGACTTGAATGATCGGCTTCATGTACAAATCAATCGGCTTTTTCTTAATCGAGTCATCGATAACCACGTCATTTAAAATTTCTTTCACGTTCACAAGACCTAGCACCTGGTCTTTGTCACTATCACTTACAACCGGATAGCGCGTGTAGCGCTCCTTAACGGCAAGGTGCAGAAATTCTTCTACCGTTTGATTACTGGAAATAACCATCATTTCTGTTCGAGGCACCATAATCTCTCGTGCCACACGGTTATCAAACTCAAAAATATTGTTTACGTATTTAAATTCAGACTGATTAATCTCGCCGCCCTCATAGCTTTCAGACAAGATAATACGCAGCTCTTCTTCACTATGTGCAAGCTCATGCTCAGAGGCAGGCTTTAGTCCAAATAACCCGACTAACACACGCGCTGATCCGTTTAAAATCCAAATAAACGGAAACATGATGCGATAAAACCAAATAAGCGGTGTAGCAAATAATAATGTTACGGTTTCAGCTTTTTGAATAGCAGCCGTTTTCGGTGCAAGCTCTCCCACTACAACGTGTAAAAATGTCATGACCGCAAACGCGATACCAAAGGATAAAAAATAAGAGGCTGTAGCAGACAGCTCTAAGCTATCAAAAACCGGATGAAGAATCTTTTCAACCGTCGGCTCCCCAAGTGCCCCGATTCCAAGAGCTGTAATCGTAATCCCTAGCTGACAGGCTGATAAATATTCATCCAAATGCGACGTTACCTTTTTAGCGGCAAGCGCCCCTTTTCGTCCTTCTGCTACTAGCTGATCCACCTTCGAGCTTCTCATTTTCACAATCGCAAACTCGGCCGCTACGAAAAAAGCCGTTAATAAAATTAGAACCGCAACTAATATTAAATTAATGGTTATCAAATATGATTCTTATCCTATCCATGTAGGATAAGAGTCCACCTCCTGTTAAATAGAAAAATAGATTAATAGTTGTATAGGCATTCCATGCTGCACTACCGTCTATTTTTACATATGCCATACTTGAACAACTGCTAAATTGATACGTCTCTGCCCCATGGAATCACCCCCTTAAAAAAATCGTTTCATTTTTCTTACTCATTCATACGAAGACAGGATTCAAAAGTTTCATTTTTTCGTTCATTTTTTTAAGAAACATACATCTAGCTTTCAAAATAAACAAGTGACCGCTCCATAAACTGTATGATATGGTGAATATACACATTATCTTTAGCAAAAAGGAGAGTAACATGAATACCCAAAGCTTTATCACCATTTTTATCATTTACGTCACCTTGGACGTTTTAAAAGGCGTTCACCTTACCAACAGCTGGATCATTAATCACCTCGTTGAATTTGCGGCATGCATGCTCGTCTTTTATATCTTCTCAAGCGTTTGGTACTTTTTTACGAAAAAGCACCCTCATAAAAACGGTTAAAAACGCTATGAATGTATGAAGAAAAAGAAGGCTCCACAAGCATGTAAAAAAGAAACCATAGGCTCTTTTTTATAGCTTTCCTTTTCATGTGTAAAATAATGAATCACATATCCATTCACCGGATATTTATAATCTAAAAAAGGCCTAGAGAAATTTTTATACTCAGGCCCTTTTCCGTAATATTTTGACGTTCTCTTTTTGCGCGATTGATTTCCAAGTAATTTATCTATTTATTTAGTCATGATCGGAACCCAGAGTTCATTTCTAGGTTTATGTTTTGGGGGATAATAACATTCAATACAAGGTATATCCGCAAGTTCATATCCAGAAGTTGGAACCCACTCTACATATAATCGTTTCCAGGCATTCGTGATACCCGGAAAAACAGCCCAAGTTCTGTGATGAATCGTGTGCGTTTCCAAACCAATTGGAGCTTTTCCATCATACCGGACACCCATAAAGTATGTAAATTCCTCATCCGTAATGGCGGCCTCTTTTCCACAAACACCCAAAAGGCTTTCAAGGGTGCATTTTGGCTCTTCCCAAGACATATCAATTAACTGCTGCATAAATCCGTCTTTTTTGGCGCCACTCCAAAGCGTGGGAATTGTTTTAAAGGCTCTACTTGTTTTAACTACCTTGCCCTTCCCTACAACTTGTAAGTCAAAATCAAGCGTCTCAATTCGATACTCCATTTTGATATCTCCCTTTATTAAAATAATTTAAAGCATCATGCTATTTGTCACGTTTGAAATATCCCACCCGCTTATACGACTAATCCGATAAACGTTTAGCATACATTCAACAATGACCCATGCACCGATTCCGTACAGAACGCTTGCTATATTTAACTTTGCTACGTAGTTCATATTCTCACCTTTCGTTTTAGTTATTTTCAATATTTTACCATAAAATCAACATAAAAGGCTCACAGTGATTGCTTCGCTAAACGATCTAACTCTTCTTCAATCTGCTTGACGTCGATTCGTTCAAAGAGCGGTTCTATACCTTGAATTGTTGTTTCACTTATGGAAATGGGCAACCACTGCCATTCTTCTATTCCTAAGAGAGTTTGTATTTTGGTGCTTGAAAACGGTAGAAAGGGCGCCAAAAGCTGTGCAAAATTAACGATGCTGTACACACATGTTCGAATTGTTTTGTATCCGGCCTGTGGGTCCTCCTGTCGCTGTAGCCATGGCTTTTGTTCATCAAAATATTTATTGACCGCGCGAATCCCCTGAAAAATCTCTTCTAACGATCGTTTAAAGGCTGTTTTTTCAATTCCTTCTCCAACCGTCTGATACAGCGTGGAGACAAGTTGTGAAATAGAAAGATCAAGCTCACCGTTTGGAAGAAATCCCTCATAATACTTCTCAACAAATTTTAGCGTCCGATTTACAAGATTTCCATAAGCACCTAATAGTTCACCGTTGTGACTTAAAATAAATTCGCGCCATGAAAAATCCGTATCGCGATTTTCTGGTGCATTAATCGTTAAAAAGTAACGAATGGAGTCAGGATCGTAGCGCTCGATCATATCAGGAACCCAGACAGCCCAATTTTTGCTGGTCGATAGCTTCTTTTTTTCAAGCGTCAAATACTCGTTGGAAACAATATGCGTAGGAAGCGCATCACCGTTCATTCCAAGTAAAAGAGCGGGCCAAATAATCGTATGAAACGGAATATTATCCTTTCCATGAACGTAATAAGACGTGACATCCTTTTCCCAAAATGTTTCGTATGATTTTTGGTGCTTTGTCCCCCACTCTACGCTCGCAGAATAATAGCCAACTACCGCCTCAATCCATACGTACACTTTCTTTTCTTCGTAACCCTTCACCGGAACAGGTACGCCAATTGGGAGATCTCTAGATGCAGCTCGATCCTGAAGCCCTTCACTGAGATAGCGCTTGGTAAGCCGAATCGCATTATCACGCCACCCCGTGCTCTCCTTTACATACTTCTCAATCTGTTCCTGTAGCTGACTAAGCGCAAAATAAAAGTGCTCCGTTTCTCTAACAGTCGGGTGATCACCACAGACTTTACACGTCTTGTGTAGCAAATCAACCGGATCTAAAATGGCGGAGCATGCCTCACACTGATCGCCTCTTGCTGCCTGACCGCAGTGAGGACAGATTCCTTCTACATAGCGGTCAGGCAAAAACTGCTCGCACGTATAACAATACGCCTGCTCGGTTTCCTTTTTATAGATCCAGCCGTTTTGAATAAGCTCGTTAAAAATAAGCTGTACAACGTGATGATGATTTTGTGTATCGGTTCGCGTATAGCAGTCGTAAGAAAACCCTAGCTTTGAAAAACATTCGTAAAACTCCTTGTGATAGCGATCCGCAATTTCTTTCGGTGCGACCCCCTCTTGTTTGGCACGAATCGTAATGGGCGTTCCGTTACAGTCACTTCCTGATACATATAAAACTTTCTCACCCTTCATTCGATAATACCGTGCCAAAATGTCTCCTGATAATAAACTAGCAATATGCCCTAAATGCAAGGAACCGTTCGCATAAGGCCAAGCTCCTCCGATAAATACCGTCATATTTTGTTTCCTCCTTTAGTAAAATGAACGCAAAAAAGCCCCGTCCCTATCTGCATTAGATAAGGACGAGGCTATAGTCTCGTGGTACCACCTTAATTTATAAAAGGCTCACACCTTTCATCTCAACAAGTACGGAGCATTCAGCTCTTATACTGTGACTATGGTAACGAGCGCCAACTCTCGTGGTAGCCTACTCATGTACAAACACGTTCAGCTACACAGGCTCAGGGACCATTGTTCAAATGATGATTTTTGCTTCTTTTCAGCACCCGAAGCTCTCTGTGAAAAATCTCTTCATCCTACTTTTCCCGTCTTCGCCTTTTGATCATAAGGTTAAGATTATTATAATCATCTTTACCTCAATAATCCAACATTTTTTCAATTATTTTACATTCACCACTATATCAAGCATCTTTGCCGTTGTGGATGTCGTTCAACTTTTCATTTCTCTTCCCCGCTAAAAAAATGTGCCATCATGACCGTATTGTAGTATTTTCCGTCTGATAAGCGCTTGTCTGCTTTTAATACGCCTTCTACTTCAAAACCAAGTCTTATGTATAGGTCCATTGCATGCTTGTTCGTTTCCAGTACACGGAGCGTCATTTTTTTCATTTGCTGCTGATCGGCCCACTTTAGCGATTCCTTTAGCAAATTGGTTCCAATCCCCAAGCCCCAATGTGTCTTTTTCACCCCTACTCCAAATTCAACTTGATGTGAAAGGCGCTTTAATTCACTTCCCGCACAGCGCGAAAATCCTACAAGACCTCCCTCTACTTCTGCCACAAGAAAAAGGCATTGTGGAGTACGTGTATCTTTCCCAATGAGCTCTTGAAATCCTTGCTCATCAATAAACCCCTCACCGGGCTCACGATCAAAATGCTCGGTTTCCCCGTCCACTTGAAGACGTAAGGCCGACAGTTCCTTTGCGTCGTCTTCTGTAGCGGAACGAATGATGTAAGACAGGTCGTTTCGTTGAAAAACTTGTGGAGATATCTTCATCGTTACACCTCTTTTCCATGATTAAGTTCAAAGTGCGCTTCTCTAATTTCGACTAATTCAACCGTCGAATTCAATTCTTTAATGCGTTCTGCCAGCGTTCGCATGCCAAATATTTCGGTAAACGTATGACTTCCTGCGATGAGATTCATACCCACAAACGACGCAATACTGAATGCCGTATAGCGTTGCTTCTCCGGTTATATACGTATCGCATCCTTGTTCCAGCGCCCATTTTAGATGGTCAGTTGTATGACCTGCACCTGTTAAAATACCCACTCTTTTTACGGGTTGATCGTGATTCTTCCATCCACGGACAGGCTCTTGAAGAGATGTACGCATACTTTGTAAAAGTGATTCAAATGAAATAGGAGGCTTACATAAGCCAATCCCCGGAAGATCACCCCCGTCATAGATGGAATAGCGTTCAACGTCTACTCCAATGACGTTCATAAGAGACGTAGATGTGCCAAATTCCACAAAATCAAGCGGTGCGTGAATGTAGAAACTGCTAATCTTATATTCCCTCAGCTTGCCAACACATGCCTCTCTTAATCCGTGAAGGAAATCCCATGCGTCGTGATGCGTTACAATTAGATCCACACCTGACTTATGTGCATCTTCAATAACCTCTAACGATAGATTGGTTGCATACCCAATTCGTTGAATGCTGCGGTTGGCTTCATATATGAAACCATAATCATCATCAAATTCCTGAAGAAGCTTCTCAGGAAAAAGTTTTGTGATGATCTCCTTAAATTGCCTCGTATCCATTCGTTTTCTCCTCTAGCGTCTAAAATGGTGTCATGTAGAAAATTATTCCATCTTTTTTGTTATTCGTCACTATCTTGTTTTACAAAATAGTTGACTTCCAATATTTTCTGTTCTATCATGTATTACAAGATACTTACTTCCCAACAAAAGGGAATCATTCGTTTCGATTTACTATCTTGCATTACAAGGGAGCTGGGTAATTGGCAACAAGCACACAAATGTTAAAGGGAATTTTGGATGGCTGTCTACTCGCCGTCATTGCACGGGGCGAAACGTATGGCTATGAAATGATTGAAAAGCTTGAACAGTATGGCTTTCACATGATTAGTGAAGGAAGTATTTATCCCGTTCTAATGCGCATGCAAAAAGACGGACTCGTTACAACGGTCACAAAGGCTTCACCTAGCGGGCCAAAGCGAAAATATTATTCCATTACGGACCTGGGAACAGAGCGCCTAGAGGATTTTGAAGAAAAATGGAATGACTTATCAAAGGCGGTAAACACGCTGTTTCATAAACAATAAAGGAGTGATGTTCATGTTATCTAAAAAAGCCGAACAGTTTTTAACGGACTTACATCTATACTTAACAACGTATGGAAAGAATGAACAGGAAATCAAAGACATTGTAGAGGAATTACGAGATCACCTCATAGAGGCCGAACAGCGCGGGAAAAACATTGATGATATTACCGGGGGTTCTCCTAAATCCTATATGAAACAAGTAAAAAATGAAATGCAAACGGATAAAAAGGAAATCTTGTCCCTTCTCATGCTTTTCTTCCCGCTTTCCATTGCATACATTATTTTACCAGACGCCGTTCAGGGAAAAGCAGCGTATACGCTATTAGAAATGATTGGTTACCTGTCTATTTTCGCCATTGGGCTCATTTTATTCATTGTTATTGCGCGTTTAGATAGCTTAAAAGCATTGTCTTCTTCCGCTCAAATGGTGCTCTATGGCATCGGTGGAGGATTACCGCTTGTCTTATTCATAGCTGTTAAACTACTAAACAATTGGTTAGAGCTTACACCTGTATGGACCGCAACACCTCTACAAAATAACTTAATTATCATCGTCTGCTCACTTTATTTTATCGTATGCTCCATCATGATGAAAACGTGGTCGACGATTGTCGTTCCGCTTCTTATTATCGTACCAACACCTATTGCCTCTTACTTCACGGATTCCGAAAAATCACAAGCCATTATTAGCGCTTCTATTTTAATGGGAGGAAGCTTACTCATCTCACTTTATTTATTTCTTCAAATGAAACGCGATATGAAGGAAACTCAATAGAAAAAACGGCAGTAATTTCACTGCCTTTTTTTAGTATGAACTAACAAAATACCAATTTCGATCCATCTTCGTCATCTCTCTGAAATGAGCATCAAAGGCTTTTTCAGACGGTTTTTTATGAGTAGGTGTATAAACAAAGCCAGAAAAGTTATCCATTGCTCCTAAATACATAAAAAATAGAATGCTGTACCCACCGCTTGTTTTTGCAACGACTACTTCACCGCCGCCGCTTGAAAGATTCTTAAATTCCGATGGTAAAGTGATCAATGTAGGCTGATCCGATATGTTTTTGCTGAGCTCGCCGCTTTTAATCTTTTTTACTACTTCTTCTCTTTTGGATTGATGCAGCTCAAAATCAACTCTTAAATTAATTTGATTAAATGGAACCAAAAATAAAAGAGCAATCGTGACGACTTGAACAATGATCGGCTTCAAGTCTCTGTGCTTAACGAGTTCAATGACCGCTTTGATCGTGGCCACAATAAAAAAACCATACAGAACGAAAGCAAGGGGAAACAGCATAAATTCGGTAATCACATCAACGATTTCCCACTTAAAAAACTCATACAAAATAACCAACACACTACTGATGATGGCCAGTAGAAACCATTTATTTTGTTTCACTGTTGTTCAACTCCTGATAAAGATAATCTCGTGTACGTACCCTCACAAATGACCTCAAATATTGTAAGTACTATGTATTCATTCAAAATGAACAGCTTATTTTAGCACACCGCCTTTTCCTTGAATAGCCTTCTTTTTAGCTTATATTTCTTTACAAAACAAAAAAGAGAAAAACCACAGTCGTTTTCCTCTGACACATAGTTAAGCAGAATAAAAATCTTGCTTTATTCCCCCTTACGTACCCTGAATTTCGATAATACTTCGGCCACTCAAATAAGCATGACCCGTTGTCAGCTGTTTAACGGTTTCAAATCCGTATTTTTCGTATACGCGCTGAATACTTTCATTAATAGGAAAAAGCCATAGCGTTTCGACGTTTTGCTTCAACGATTCCTGCTTGATCTCATGCAGTAGTGGCCCGACTAATCCCTTGCCTCTATACGCCTTTAAAACGGCCACACTTTCTATTCTTCCTTGATCATGATGACGATACAAACAGGCAGTTCCACAGGCAATTCCGTTGTAGCGTAGTATGTAGTGTACAAAGGCAGGATGCGCGAACTCTTTTTCGAAGGCTTCTCTTCGTATACTCCCACCAAACTCCTCAATGCTGCACTCAATCTCAATCGCCGCTTCTTTATTATGTTTCGTTACGCGTTCAATCGTAATTTCTTCCCGCTGCCGTTCATTTTCTAAAGAACGATTCCACACTTGAACAGGCGTTTTCAGTTCTTCATACTGAAAGCCTTTTTTAATGAGAGCCGCTTTAAAATCCCCTAGTTCCTCTGTGTTGTATAGGTAAAAGCGCGGTACAATACCCTTTGACTCATAAAAAGCACTCACTTCATGGATTACTTCCTCTGAATTTTCCGGCTGAGAAGCGAGATGCGCATGATTAGCATCATAATAACGCGGGTTGTCTTCATCTACAAAAATTGCTCCCCAATTCGTTTGAATTCTTTTCGTAAACGTTTCTAAATATGCAAAATCTAAGTCCATAATTTGTTGGAATGTTGCCATCGTTTCCTTCCTTTCATATGATGTTCTAGTTGAAATTACCGTTTCTTTATGAGAAAGTAATTGTAAGTATTTTCTAAAATTATAAGATTGATAGGAGAAATTGTCCAATGTGATTTCTTTTTGTGAAACGATTATGACAACCATATAAGTGTTGAAAAAATCAAGGTTGCTAGGTCATGCCCCTGCCTTCTAGCCTTGTAAGGGCATGTACAAGGTAGCCTCACAAAAGGGGATTTAACAGTGACAAAATCTTTTTACTCACTTGCTTACGGGCAATCTTTTGCTAATCTCGGTGATGTGTTTTACATTGTAGCGCTTATTTCCACCGTCTATAACGTAACAAACTCGATGTTTTTCGTCGCGCTCGTTCCGTTTTGCAATACGATGGCTGGCTTTTTAAGCAGCTTTCTAGCACCATTATTTATTGATCGGTATCGTCTAAAGCATCTACTAGTCTATTCGCAGCTCTGCAAAACCATCTTACTGCTTGTCCTATCCATCTATAGTACGTTACATGGATACAACCACTTGTTTCCCGTACTGTTTGTACTTATTTTTTTGATTGCGTCACTAGATGGAATTGCGAACCCTGCAAGCAGCGCATTGCTTCCACAGCTCGTAACAGAGGAAGACCTAGTAAAGGCAAATAGCATTCTCTCGTCTCTTTATCAAGGTATTCAGCTAGGCGGATGGGCCATTGGGGGAGTAGTAGCCGGCGTTTTACACGCCAACGGACTTTTATGGTTTACGCTCATCTTATATGGCATTTCCACGATCGTCATGAGCGGCATTCGAAGCCTTCAGGAAAGTGAATTTACATCCACTCGTACCACACAGTCCATGTGGGAGGGATGGCGTGTCATTCTTCATCAAAAACAAATGCGTACCTTTCACCTTCTGATCTTTTTTAACAGCATCGCCAATACGGTTTGGGTATCAGCCATTCTCTACCCATTTCTACAGGAACGATTACACGTTGGAACACAGTGGTGGAGCTATTTGAATGTTTCGATGCTAATTGGACTCACGCTCGCTGGGTTCATCGGCATGAAGTATAGTGAATTTATTGAAACGAAGCACACCCTTCTTCTCATAGGAACAACCGGTATTATTGTTCTGACAACGCTCTCCTTTGGGCTCAATCAGCTTCCGATTATTGCGGTGATCATCATCGGGCTAAACGGAGTGGCGCAAGAGCTGCAAAGTCTTTGTATTCACACGACGATTCAGCGGCTTGTAAAAGAAAAACTGCTGGCTAAAGTTTATGCCGCACAAGGTTCACTCGTTATGCTGACGTTTGGATTATCAACCGTTCTAATGGGACTCATCGGTGATCATATTCATATTGTCGCCGTTTATTTACTCGCTGGTGTGTCCGTTGGTAGCTCACTTGTTGTGCTGCTTCTATCGCAGCGTTCAGCAAACAAAATCATAGATCTTGAATTATAAGAACCTAACCTATTACAAAAAAACGCTGTTGAATGTAACCATCAACAGCGTTTTTATTTGATTTAGATCAATGCATCAAAATGAATTTCTGCTTGAATTAGGCCCTACTTTTATTTCAATCAGAATGACTTGTCCTTTTTCGTTCTACCCTTTATACAAACAGCTGAGAATAAGGTTTGATGACATCTTCAAACCTTGCATCATGACGAATTTGCCGTTTAAATGCCTCTATGACTAGCTTTCCATCCTGCACGTTTCCTGTTTTTTCATAGGAAGGCAATACCCACTGAAGTTGTTCCGTGTACATAAACGTCTCGTCCTCATTCAAAAAAACGTCATTAAAATGGACCGTAGCTTCCTCGTATTGCTTTAGCTGCGCATATTTCACGCCGAGCATAAAATCAATCTCGCGCTCATATTTTCGGTACTTTCTCTTAACAGTATGAAGAAACGTTAGCTGAAGTTGATGCAGACGACAGACTCTTAATAACGAGTTGACAAGTTCTAAAGCAATGCGCCGATCAACGACCCACATCATCATTACATAGATCACAACCATAATCACTATGATTGCGATCACATTAAACACAAAATTCACCTTTCGTCACCTCATTGCATCTTTACGTTCACATACTCCATTAAAATTTCTTTGTTTTCTTCAATGAACCTCTGGTGATTCTTACTTCCTCTTGCTCCTCCCCACCCAACAGAGCAAAAGGCATCGTAAAAGCGGTAAAAAGGGAGGGTTTTTGTTAAATCAATCATCGGGCGAATGGTTTCATAGCCTTTTATGTACGCTTCTTTCGTCTTCGGATCTTTCATCCATAGATCGCGGTTCACTTTCGTAAAATCATTTTCCGTTGAGCCAATACGTGCACTCTCAAAATCAATGATCCCGGTTACTTTCTGATCCTGCGTCAAGATATTTCCCGGTCGAAAGTCCATATGAATAAAAAACGGACCATCTGGAGAAGGCAAGGTGTCAAAAGCCTCCTCAAAATACGCCACGCTCTCTTCAAAAACTGAAGGATTTAAAAGCTCCTTAGCATACGGACAAAAACTGTTAAATTTCTCTTTTATAAAAGCGCGAAATGTACTCGGCTCATAACGTTCAACCGCTTCACTGCCGTCAAATAAAGAGATGGGGACATTATGAAGGCGCCCGTGGCAAACGCCAATATCATGCGCAAGCTCCTCGGTTATCGTATTCGTACACGGAACCCCCTGCACTGCGCTTAATAAAAGGGCTCCTACGTTCTCTCCATCGCCTTCCCAATAATTTAACAGCGATGGTATCGGAAGTTGATCCTGTAGAAGTCGAAGTACCTCATACTCTCGCTGAAGCTTAACCTTGGAATACGGAATTTTCAAAAATACGCGCTCATCACTTTCGAGCGTTAGCTCATATACCGTTGAACTATACGATTCTGGCACGCTATTAATCTCTGTTACGTGTAGCCCAAAATGATTAATAAGTTGGTTTACATCTTTCATTATATCCCCCCGCTAATGTCAGTTTAGCTCTCTCTCATCTGTAATGATTCAACTGTTTATGAAACAACGACACGTCTTCTGAGTCAATACCATCCCACGCGTCGTTACCTACTCATTTCTCTCGATAAGCTGAACAATGCTCATCCGCGATGCGGTAGCTTTCTCGTCCAGTTAAGGTAGATACTTCGACTAATTTATGACCAAGATTATCCCAAACGGCAACTGTATACAACGAGACCCATTGAAGGCTTCCACGTGCGAGTCGAAACGAATGGTAATGATTATCCGTTGTAACCAAGCGTTTTTGATAAGTGAACGTTTTTGTTTTTCAATTTTGCACCACCAGCACAAAATCGAGCTTTTCTTCTTCTCTTGGAATTTGAATGATTCGTGCAATAAACAGTCCGTTACCGTTCATTTTTGTTTTATACACTTTCTCCACTTCGATCCTTTGCTCCGGCTTTCCTCTCATACGTGCCCCTTTCTCGAAATCATTCCATTATGTATAAAATACCTGATAAAGAAGAGCCTTTCTCACACGAAAGGCTCTTTCTATTAAATCTTCTTTTTCATTCCACAGTTTCGACATTCACGAAGAAAGACGAAATCTTTTACCGTACTTTTAAACAGTGCATTTCCACAATGATCGCAGCGCCCTGACGTTTTATCAGGCATTTCCTTGTAGTCATACACCTTCGTTAAATCGATGTTCTCATAGACGTCCATATTCAAACCTCTCTCTACACAGTCTCTTGTTCTATCATACCAAAAATACTGCAAGAGAAAAGCGATTTTTTATAACGTTCTTCCCACTAAAACCGTGTTCAGAAAAATCGCTTCATCAACCGTCAGCTTTTTCGTTTGTGCTTTTTTGACCCACTCATCGCTTGATAAAATTTTCTTATCGTACGCCGTTTTATAAATCGTCGCAAGCTCTTTCCATTGATTATCGCTTAACTTCATGACTCTTCCCCCCGGTGTCTTCGTTGTATTGGACGGTGCACTTGATTGTTCTGTTTTAATGGGCTGTCCTTTTGTCGTAAACCACGATAACGGAAGAGGCCCGTTCAGTACATTTAAATCAACGTTTCCGCTAATACCAGCTACTCTTCCTGCTTGGGTATACTGCCATAAATCACACGGCATGTCCGGGCGATTAGTATGTGGAATACCGCGGTCACTTCCAGAATAGCGCGGAATCCATAAAAAGTCTGCCTCAATTTGTCCCATGTTGTACTCTTTATAAAAAGAATGACCGGTATATAACCCTACCTTCCATCCCTTTTGCTTGCAGGCGAGGATAAATGCCTGTGTGGCAGGAATAATCTCAGAAGGTCTTGTTAATGTCATCTCTTCCACATCTACGACTAAAAACTTCGCCGCTGAATCTGCACGCTCCATAAATAAACGTGCCTCTTGAATCGCGGACCCAATCGTTTTGTACCTGGCATATGCGTAGTGTCCAAACGGAATGTTGTATTTTTTGCAGCCTTCTACATATTCTTTGTATCGTTTATCAACCGTTTGAGCCCCGTACTGTACACGGATGATCGCCAAATCAATTTCTTTACTTGCTCTCGCAAAATCAATTGTTCCTTGGTAATAAGAGAGATCTACAATCTTCCCCATTCAAGCGACTCCTCTCTACTCTTTTCTCTACTGTAATCACTTATAGTAGTGTATGTTCGTTTAAGAGAGTAGGTTTGGGTACATTCGAAAAAAAGAGCCCCTTTTAAAAAAAGGAACTCTACTCATTAAAAAGATAGATTCTCTGCCTCTATTAAGCGAGCAAACCACGTTAAGGTTTGGTTGTGATGATGAATAATCTGAGAGGCGCTGAGACCATTTGCATCCCATGTGCTGTGCCCATCAGAAACGAGCGTTACGTCATATCCGAGGCTGAAAGCACTTCGACATGTGGTATCCACACACACTTCTGACTGAATCCCTGTTAGAATCACGTGCCGAACGTTTCGCTGTTTTAATTTCTCATGGAGTGTCGTCTCGTAAAAGGCATCTGGCGTTCGTTTATGTATGATAGCCTCTTGATCTGTTGGTGCGATGCGAGGATGAATGCTCCAATTCTCCGTTCCTCTTTCTAACAGTCTTCCTGTACCTGCATTATGCTGAACATAGAAGATTGGCATTCCTACCGCTCTTGCCTGCTCAATAAGATGTTCAAGTTTAGTCAAAAGCGCTTCACCTTCAAAAACGGGGTTTTCTTCTAAAAACATCCCCACTTGCACGTCAATAATAATAAGAGCTGAATGATCCATTTAACATACACCTCCTGTTTCTTTTAATGTCTACCCCAGAAAAAAGATACGGCGATTAAAACGACTAGTGAGAACGCCGTCTGCAATCCAGTAAGAAGTAAATCTTTCTTCCACGTATTCACTTTTGGAGAACGATGAAGCACTCGATGAAAAATGAGAAAAAGAACCCACCAAAAAAGAAAGACATATACGCCCTCTAAAAAGGTACCAATAACCATCCCCCACCCCCCTTTGTTTCTCTGAAGATCCTTTTATACCTAATTTTACCATAAATAAACGAAAAAGGCTGATTATTCAATAACCGACTTCATGAGCATTTTTTAGGTTTGTTTATTTGCAGATGTGGTATCCTAATCAATACATTCGACCTTTAAAGCAAGGAGTATGATAAAAATGAAAAAATCAGTAAAAGTTGGCATTGGACTCGCAGGGGCTAGTCTTGTCGGATTAGGCTATTATTTATATGATTTTGCTATTTCAAATAAGGAAAAGAAGTTTCTTGCACATGAAAAAGATCTTGAGGAATCAGTCGCAAAACTCGTCAAGGAAGGCGAAGATTGGGTGGCGACAAATCCAGGTGAAGAGCTTCACGCACGCTCGGTTGATGGATTACGTTTGAGCGCTACATACGTTGAGCCAAACGCTCCCTCAAATCAGCTTGTCATTCTCGTTCACGGCTACGGCGCAACAGGAAAAGATATGAGCAGCTTTGGTTATGCTTATCATCAAAAAGGATTTCACGTGCTTTCGCCAGACAACCGTGGCCATGGAAACAGTGAAGGAAACTACATTGGCTTTGGTTGGCATGATCGCCAAGACATTATGAAATGGATTGACGTCATGAAGGAGAAACTCGGCGATCACATCCACATTATTCTGCACGGTATTTCAATGGGTGGTGCTACCGTCCTTATGACAAGCGGTGAGTCGTTGCCACCACAAGTAAAATGTATTATCGCAGACTGCTCGTATACGTCAGTAAATGATATTTTGTCATATCAGCTGAAGCAAATGTTCAAGTTGCCAAGATTCCCAATTTTACCAATCACAAGCGCCATTACAAAACTAAAAGCGGGGTACACATTCGGTGAAGTATCCGCGATTCGCCAAGTGCAAAAAGCAACCGTCCCCATTTTATTTATCCACGGCGATGCGGATACGTTTGTCCCAACAGAGATGGTTTACAAACTATACGATGCGTGCCCAACAAAGAAAAAACTTCTTATTGTGCCAAACGCCGAACACGCAATGGGCTATTTTCGAGATCCGAAAACCTATGGTGATACAATCGAGGGCTTCATTAAAGAAGCAACGGAACAATCCGAGCTTCTTCACGCCTAATTCAACTGACCCGAGACATAACCGTCTCGGGTTTTAAGTTTACCATAATATTGTTATTGTTAATTCATTTGGAAATGGGCATGAATGTGTTGTGACGTCTGCCTCATACTCCATTACAATTTCGCATACATGATAAGGGTGCATCACATATGCTTCCCCTGTCATCCTCCGCTGCCCATGATGAGCTCTTTCTGCAAATACGATGGCTTTTTCCACGAGAAGGCGATCTTCTTCGTCTAAATAAACAGATCGTTCCCTTAATGAGCGCTTCATATCAATCAACACGTGTCTCTCATCCCTTATTATTTTTGGTTAATATCACCATAAATTTTCCCTATTTACACCTGCTTTTTCTCCTGTTATAGTATGACTTTGTGAAAATTTGAGCATCAATGTGCACACATACATTGACATATCGAAAAAAATAGATATAATGTGACACATGATGAACAAAAAAATTTTTAAAGCACTGTCCAATGATACGCGGTTAGAAATCCTTGACTGGTTGAAAAATCCTCATGAGCATTTCGATAAACCAGAAGCATTGTTATCGAAAAATTTGAGTGATAAGGGTGGCGTATGCGTAGGAGATATTCAAGAGAAATCAGGATTATCTCAGTCAACGATTTCATCATACTTGTTTATGCTTCAAGAAGCAGGCTTATTAGAGTCAGAGCGCCATGGAAAATGGACGTACTATCGCCGAAATGAAGAGGCGATTAAACGGTTAGCTGATGACATAAAGGAACGGCTTTAAGCTGTCCCTTACAGGCTTTCATATCTATTTATTTCGATATATAGATTTATAAAACAACAGAAGAAGGAGGATCACTCTGTGAACAAAATTATTTTTTACGTACTTGCACTCATTGCCGGAATGCTGCTTAGTACAGAAGGAGCCATTTACGGTGAGCTAGGAAAAATTATCGGTAAGTTTGAAAGCAGCTTTTATAATTTCTTTGTCGGTAGTATTATTTTATTTCTTATTATTATGTTCTTCGGAAAAGGAGAACTTAGTCAAACCTTTAAAGTGCCGCGCTGGTATCTATTAGGTGGTATATTTGGCGTTGGCTATTTAAGTATTCTTGTATTTGGGATTCCAAAGGTCGGCGTTGGGATCTCAATGATTGCGGTTGTCGTTGGACAAATGATCGCAAGTATTCTGATTGAACACTTTGGCTGGATGGGCAGCAAAAAGCGTAAAATTACGCCGAAGCGTGGCTTAGCCATTCTCTTTATGCTTGTCGCATTATTCTTTATTTACTAGGAGGCGAATGTAATTGACGATCATACCTGTACTTCTCACTTTCTTAGGCGGTGTCCTATTAAGTGGGCAATCTTCTGTGAACGGAAAACTAAGTAATCGTATCGGAACACTTGAAACTGCTTTTATTACCTTTATGAGTGGTTCGCTATTTTTAGCGTTATGGTTGATTTTCTTCGGAGATGGAAATTTACTGAACATCGCGCACGCACCTAAATGGCAGCTTATTGCGGTATTCTTCGGCGTTGGCTATTTATTTTTAACGATTTTAGCCGTTCCAAAAATCGGCGTGACCGCTGCGAACATTACAGCGATCGTTGGACAAATTGGCGCTGGGTTTATCATTGACCAATTCGGCTTATTTGGCGGCGAAGTCATTCACTTTGATTGGTCTCGCTTAGTCGGCCTGATCTTCATGCTACTGGCACTCGTACTCATTTTTAATGACAACGAGCGTTCGAAATCGTCGTGATTGAAAAAGGAACGATCCGATAAGGTGGATCGTTCCTTTTTTATGGCTAAAAAATGTATTGATCTTCTCTTCTCTACCATTTAGTCTGAATATATACATATTATTCTATCTGTTGGGACGACTACTCCTAAAAGGAGACTTGCTATGATTATTCGAGAAATGGAATCAAAAGACAATGCCGTCGTAAAAGAAATTATTCAACACTCTCTCAAATCACTTGGCTTAGACATTCCTGGCACTGCCTACTTTGACCCTCAGCTAAACGATCTGCATCACTATTATACTGATTTAACAAACGCCCGCTACTGGGTTGTCGAAGTTGCAGGCACTGTTGCAGGTGGAGTCGGAATTGCTCCGTTTGATGAAGCAGAAGGTGTTTGTGAACTTCAAAAACTTTACTTAACGCCAGATGTGCAAGGTCTCGGTTTAGCGAAAAAGCTGATGGAGACAGCGCTCGATTTTGCAAGCAATCACTATGACAAATGCTATCTAGAAACACAGCACGCCCTAGCACCCGCATGTCGTTTGTACGAAAAGTTTGGCTTTTCTCTGCTCGAAAAACCACTAGAAGGATCTGAGCATTCGGCAATGGATGCATGGTATTTAAAAGATCTTCCTAAAGAAGCCGTACGATAAGTTTGTTGACTAGCAAATATGTGAACGAATAGAAAAAAGCTCCTCGCTTTCTGCGGTGAGCTTTTTCATTTGTTCAGATAAAATGTTGCACGACTACTCCTCTTCCATTTTGCGTTTCAACCTCAGCATAAGCACCGTTTATAAACGTCATTTGCGGTGGAACATGACCGCAGTCAATGTCAAAGATGATTGGTACACCCGATGATGGGGCTGTAACCCCAAACGTTTGTCCCTTTTCTAACAATGGATATCTAATCATCAGCCTTCTCCTATTAAGCATAACAGACTCCCCTAATGAAAGCCCTGTAACTGGACATACTAACCATAGTCTATCATTGAGAGGAGTTTGGCGAGTTGATTGCTCTTATTTTAAAATTAACACTTTCCTTTTTTGCGGTGATGAACCCGCTCGGAAATATTCCAATTTTTATTACTTTAACGAACGGCTATTCTGTGGAGGAAAAACGACGTAATGCACGAAAAGCGGCCGTAATCTCGTTTATTATTTTGACCGTCTTTTTAGTGCTTGGAAAATACATTTTTTCAATGTTTGGCATTACGATCCATGCTTTTCGAGTCGCAGGAGGTATTTTAATTTTTGGGATTGCCTATAGCCTGCTACAGGCAAAGCACTCTAGCGCCCAAAGCCCTCATCCTCATGAGCAAAAAGAAGCGGAGAATCAAAATGATATTTCAATTACCCCGCTTGCGATTCCAATCATGGCTGGACCAGGAACAATCGCAACCGTTATGTCACACAGTACATCCTATCACCTGGAAAAAATGATTAGCGTTTTTATTAGCTACACGCTCATTCTTGCGATTACATTCGTGCTATTTTATTATTCGACTGCCATTATTTCAAAGCTCGGACAAAACGGGCTCAACGTTATTTCTCGTCTTATGGGGTTAATTTTAGCCGTTATGTCCATTCAAATGATTGCTGGTGGGATACACGGTCTGTTTCCTCACTTGTAAACAGGCAGCTTTTCCTCCTCAATAAATGAAAGAGGAGCAGATAAGCGTACATAGCTTTTGATGTGTTCATGAATATTTGGATATAACACCACTTGATCTAGCTGATCAAGCGGAATCCACTTCACACCCGTTTGATTAGGATCTGGAGACGAGGACATTTTCGGCGTGCACTCTCCTTTTCTTTTACAATCAAAAAAGAGTGTAAGAGAAGGCGTTTCTCCATAACGCGCCTCCACCTGTTGAGGCGCGTATTCATATACAAACGCAAGAGAGGTTACGTCCACATCAATGGATGCTTCCTCTTTTGCTTCTCGTTTTGCAGCTTCAACCACCGTTTCAAATGGTTCAACTCCCCCACCAGGAAGGTTGTAGTGAAGGCCATTTTCGTCGTGAAATTCGACTAATAAAATGGACTCATTTTCAATAATGAGAGCGCTTGATCTGACACGAATGGGATACATGAACATCATCCTTTACGAGATATTATAAATGATTATTTACCGTTCTTCTTTCTTTGATGGTGGTATTAAGAATATCTGAGGGAAGGTGGAAACGTAAAAACAGAGGCTCTTTCTTTTGAAGCTCGGATAGATAAACGCTTGCGTATGAACCGATAATGACAAAGGTAGGATTTTCTTTGAGGTCTTTTCGTTCACTGATACTCGCTAAAAAACGAATATATTCGTTTGATCCTACCCTGTAATTCAGATGATGACGGTTAAAATACTGAATAAGTAAAAACTTGCCTTGTCCAATAGTAAAGCGATCAATTTCGTCAGTAGACAACCCTTGTTTAGATACTTTCGCTTCGTTTAAAATGGCTGTTTGATGAGAGCTAAGTGGATATAGAGACGCATTATTCGCTTCTTGTTCATTGCGAATCACAATAAACGCAACACTTCCCAATAAAACAACGAATATGAGAGCTAGCCTACCCTTTGTCACATTTCCTCTCTCCTTTATCACTTTTTTATCATTCAAAAGACGGACTACCTTACTCCGGCTTAGGCAATCGTTTGAATACCTTCGAGATTAAGTAGCTTGCGAGGTAGAAACCAACCAACAGTGATGTTAAGCGAATAAGAAATCGCAGAAATCCATTATCCACCAACTGAGCCCCCTTATTCCCTCCATAATAAACAATCGCAAAACAAAGTAGTGCAGCAAATACCAATCCGCTTGCCATTTGAACCTTTTGAATCCATGAAAGCTGCATTAAAAATTTTCGTTCACGATAGCCCCTATAGCACAAAGCCACAATCAATATAAGTACCAAGAACAAATCTGACATATAGATCTCTCCTTTAAGCGACGAACAACCTGTTTTTTATGTAAAAACCTCGTATCAATAAGAAATGATGAGAGCCTGTTCGTTAAGATGTTAAAAAATTCAAAACATCCGCGGTTAATTGTGGTTGAAAAAGCTCGCGATTAAATTCTTTTGGGTCTTGAGAAGGTGGAAATGAAGGCGATCTCATCTCTAATGGAAACGGACTTAAAAACGAGAAGTGCCCTGCATTTTTGATGACCTTATGTTCAATCTGCTCACGATTTGTGATTCCTTTTAAGAGAAATTCAGCGTGAAAAGAAGGCGTAATGTCATCACTTTCACCTGTCATCATTAAGATGGGGATACGAACTTCTTTAAGCGCTCCTTCACTTCTAAACCACCCCAAAGCAGGTGCGAGTAAAATGACTTTTTTGATGCGTTCATCTGCTTTTACGTTTATCATTTGAGGCATTTGATTCTCCGTTTCCCAAGGAAGAGTCGTTGGGATTCCACCGACTAACGCAATCGCTGTATAACCACCCATAGAATGTCCGACGATCGAAATATCATCAAAATGAACGTGGTGTTTAAACAAACCACTACTATAAAACCAATCAATAACGCGAGTGATATTTCGAGGTCTGCTTTCTAAAATACTGGCTGAGTTCGCTAAGTGATTGTCACGGATATTATTAAATGGATGCTCTGGCATCGCCACAATAAATCCATTCTGAGCTAAGCTTCTAGCTAAATCTCTGTAGACGAGCGGCGTTCCCCCACTGCCATGAGAGATGATGACGAGTGGGTGCGCGCCACCTATTACCTCTGCATGCATCGAAACGTTTAATTTATAAGGCCCTATGTTCTCTTCTTTTTCAAGTGCGTCCGTCGGATACAAGACGAGCATAGGAAACGTCACCCCTAAATGCTCATCGGTAACATCCACTTTCCGGAAACCGGCAAACTTTGTATGTTCCTTGCTATTTTTCAATACATAACCTCCGCAAAATAGATATTCGTAGCTACTTCATGCTTTAATAAAAAACAGCACCACACGTAGTAACAAACGAGCGAGTACAACAACTACCACAATCCAGATAAACTGAACAATCACTTGCACCGCATTAAATCGGCATAAGCTCGCAAGCCATACGCCTCCGTAATGAATTGCCGCTACAGATAAACCGAGTACAATCAAAAAAGCTACACTAATAAACGCCTTTTTCATGAAGGTTAACTTCTTTAAAAATTCTTTGTTTTGATACACTTTATTTCCGAGCGCCATTAAAAATAGCGCCACCATAATTAGATCTTTCATCAGTCATTCCCTTTATTTAAATTCTAAGTTGTCTTTTTACTAGATAACTATCTACCTTCTACCTTAACATAAGAAGTGACTGCTACGTAAACGAGCAGTCACTTTTTTAAAAAAAATTATCCTTCAAACACCGTAAACATTCCTGTCATATGTGGAGCATGATTTTGAAAGCCTAGCTTTTCGTAAAACCCGTCTTTTCCTTCCGCAGAAAAAAGGCCAACAAAGGCGACTCCACCGTTTCGTCTTTGCTTAATATAGGCGAGCAAGCGCTCCATAATTTCTTTACCGAGTCCTGTTCCTTGATACGTCGGATGAATGGCGACGTCCTGAATATAAAAATACATATAGTTGTCGCCTACAATTCTTCCCATTCCGACCGGCTCTCCGTCAACCGTTGCCACAACACCGTATAACGAATGAGCAAGCGATTGACTCGATGTTTCCGTATGGATATTTCCCCAGCCAACTGACTCCCACAAAATTTGGTGCTCGTCAACAGTTGGCATACGCTCATGAATTTTAAAATTAGCCATCCTAACCTCTCCTTCTCTTTTTAAAGAATAAGCGGTTAACGACTACGTCACCGCTTTTAATTCATTCCGATTTGCTTCATGACACACACCACCTTTAAATGTTGATTATTTTTACCTAAGATATCCTTCTCGTAAGTACTTCGTCACCACTTCTTCAAACAGTTCCTCTTCCTCATAATGTGGCGTATGAGCGCTGCTTAAAAAGGTATAAACAGCTCCTTCTTTTGCATCTGCCACAAACGCGTTTACCTGCTCTTCACACGTGACAACATCATATTTCCCAAGCAGAAGCAGCATCGGTACAGTAACATCAGCAAGAAGTGAAAGAAGCGATTGAAAAATTCGCCCTTCATCGCGCAGAAGATTGTAATGAATTTCTGATCGGTCATAGAAGATCTCCCACTCGTCATCGGTATAAACCGAAAAATCGGTTGAAACAGAGTTATGGCGTCTGTAAATTTCCATTCTCCTGTCGCCTAAACCTTGACTAAGATCCATATACCCCTCGACAAGCTCACGAGTCGAGGGATTCGTTTTCATAAAAGCGACGCATTTTTTCAATTCTTCTGTCTGACCGTACTGACTATAAAGACTAGCCGTTCGTTTCAGCAACGCTTTAGCTGTCAATGCAAAATCAAACGTTGGCCCTTCTAGAATGAGATGGTCAATCGATTGTGGGTATTTCAAAGCATATAGTACGCTTAAATACCCACCGAATGAATGACCAATGACGGACCATTTTTTAATTCCGAGCTGCTTACGAATACATTCACAATCCTCAATTAAATCCTCTAATCGTAACGATTCGCCCGGGTTTATGCCTTCCGATCGGCACACACCGCGCTGCTCGATAATAATTACTTCAAAGGACCTACTCAAACGATATGCTTGATGATAGGAGAAATCATAGCTTCCTTCACCAGGTCCCCCGTGTAAATACAAAATCGCCTGCTCATTTTCTTGACCGTAATGCTCGACAAATATCTTTTTACCATCACATTCGATATATTTCCCTTGAATCATACCTCGTTCCATTAAAATGCCTCCCTTTTCGTTTTGAATGATAAATGATGGCTTCATTTATAAGGAGGCGAACGGGCAGTGGCAATAACCGTGCGTTAATGATGATGCTCCAATGATTTCATATGTATCTTCCCTTCTATCCGAAAATTTGGGCGGCGATGCTGTACAGATCTCCGTTTCTCTTTTCTAAAGAATTCACACCGTATATCATAATGGGTGGCTCGTTCACAAATACAAAGCCGCTTTGTTCAAGCAACTGTTGAAAGGACTTCTGTTCAGTAGGCACATCTATGCGTAGCTTTCCTCTATAACCTTGTACTAGATCACGAACGAGGGCCACGGCATCTTCTGCTGTAGGTGCAACAATTGGTCCTAAGATTAAATTCTGTGAGGTTTCGACAGCCAGCCCAAACCCGCAAATTCCTTCACTCTTTCTAAGCACTCTTCTCTTAGTAGCTTGTTCAATACGTTTTCTCAAAAAGATTTCCCGCTCGTCACCGAAAGCCTCGGCATCCAGCCTTAAAACCGATGACAAGTCTAATGAGTCATAAGGCTTTATAAAATCGTGTTTTGAATTCCTAACCGGCGCCACGCAAAAATATTTACGAACCGCACTCACCGTTAAAAAGCCTAACTTTTCATACATCGGCTTTCCCTCTTCAGTAGCAATGAGCATGGCGCTTTGGTTTCCTAAAAGAGACAGACAATGCCGCATAATTTCTGTTCCAAGTCCCAACCCCTGATAATTTGGATGAACGATTACCATGCCAATGCATGTCATCTTTCCACCGTATGTGACGAGCGCTCCGCTTGATACAATCTCACCTTGCTCTGTTTGATGAGCAAATATTCTACCAGTACTCATAATCGTTTCAAGGTCTTCTCTACTATAATCCCAATCTATGGAGGATGATAATTGCACTAATTGTTTAATATGTATTTCATTACATTCAATGAGCTGAAGAACTGAAGCCTGACTAATCATAAAATACGCTGCAAATCCTTCCATCCATACGCTAGTTCTACCATTGAGTTTCCGCCGATTTCAACCTCATCAGAACCGATCTTCTCTCCTCCAAGATCCTCATAAAAGTAGCGTGCGCGATTATTTTCAACTACCCACGTTAACATGGCGTGAAGGCCACCCTTCTTTAAATCACCCGCTAGCTGCTGCACGAGCTTTTTTCCTGTTCCGCTTCCCTGGTAATCTTCTAGTATATATAAAGCATACAGCTCTCCGTCATAAAGAGGAAACTTATCGGTGCGCTCCTTACCACCTGATGCAAAACCCACTACTTGTCCATCTGGTGATTCTGCAACGAAAACGTGTCCCTTTGGTATAGCACCTTCCCACATTTCCTGACGTTTCCTATAAGACAGCTTATTTAAATAGTCCTCCGACACAATTCCTTTATACGTTGTGCGCCAGCTATCTACATGTACACGAGTAATAGACGCGGCATCCTCAGGAATGGCTCTTCTAATTTTCATAAAAAAACCCCCTCTTTTGTTATATATTACCACAAAAGAGGAGGGAGTTGACTCGTTATTTAAACGAACTTAGTATTAAGTTTGAAAGGGCCCGAGAGCCTGTTGGCGTTAGATGTACGCCGTCTTTTGCAAAATACTCTGGATGCTTAAGACCAAGAGAATGCCAATCAACTATTTTCACGTTTTTGAATTGCTGTCCTTTTTTTGTGATCATTTGGTTGACGACACTTTCCCATGAGCGAGGTACACGTGTATTGACTAAGTAAATATCAGTATTCGAAAAGGCTTGTAGTAACCGATCAATTTGTTTATCAGTGAAGTATCCATTCGTTCCAAGCTCGATGATGACCGCATTCCCTTTTTGATTAAATTTCTTATATTGCGGAGTGAGGGAAAGAGCTTGTGACATTTGGCGACCTACCTTTCCATCAATCGTCATGTTGGGATAGGTACGACGAAGATCTTTTGCAATATCAAGCATCACCGAATCTCCAATCGCTAACACATTCCGGTACGTTTTCTTTTTTGTTCCGGCTGTTTGGACTGGTTTCTTTACAACTGGCGCTTGCTGAGCAGGCTGTTTCGGTGGTACTTCATTTGGTTGCTTCGTTGGCTTTTGATTTTCTTGTGCTGATGGTGTTTGCTCACTTGATCCTGTAGCAGAATCTGGTTTTGATTGTTTTCCTTCCTCTCGTGGATCGTTTAGACCATCCTGTACACCACTTACACCTTGTGTCACACTGCTTACTTTTATAGTGTGTTCATGAGCAGGAGTTACTCCTTGTGCAAGGCCAATAATCCCTGTCGTACAAATGACGAGAATAAGAGATAACACACCTGTGGAAACTTTTCGAATCATGATTAAGTTTCTCCACTTCATAATATTTTGCACGTACTGACGCAGAAATGCTCGAATTCCGTAAGTGCGAATTGGTACCTCAACAAAACGATAGGACCATTCTGCTAGCACGAATACAATCAATAATTGCACCACAATATGCCAATAAACAGGATTTCCGATTTCTCGAATCGGGGTGCCGAGCACGATGACCGGATAATGCCAAAGATAAATCCCGTACGACCTCGTTCCGATCCAGCGAAGCGGCTTCCATGATAACACCTTGCCAATGAAACTGCTTGGATGAACCACACATGCAATAAGCACAGCAGCATTCAAACAGAATAAAAACATACCGCCCTGGTAGACAAAGGATTGATATTCATTGACAACATAAAAACTCGCAAGCGTCACTAAAAGCGTTACACCCCCTATTATATTGAGAGATGCTTGTGGCACCTTCGGAAGCTTTTTAGTAGATAAACGCTTCATTGGCCAAATGAGTGCTAAAAAGCAACCAATAAGTAGCTCGAAAGAACGCGTATCCGTTCCGTAATAAATACGACTTGGGTCCATCCCTGGTTCGTACATCATCCCCATCGCCACAGCAGACCCAACCGCCCCAATAAGCACAATAGTGGCAAATTTCAAGCGACTTTTAAATAACGTTAATCCTGCGATTAATAACAGTGGCCAAAGAAGGTAGAACTGTTCTTCAATCGCAAGTGACCATAAATTTTTTAACGGTGACGGCGAACCAAAGCTATCAAAATAGGAAACTTTATGAAAAATAAACCACCAGTTACTGCTATAAAATAAAGACGCAATCGCATCTCCGCGCACTTTAGATAATAAATCTCCCTTAAACAGTACCACCCATGCCATCGTCGTCATAATCATAACGTACGCGGCTGGCAGCAAGCGTCGAATTCGGCTGATCCAAAAATCCTTTAATTTAAAGGAGAGCTCTTCTCCCTTGGCAGGCAAGATAATAGATGTTATTAAGTACCCAGAGAGCACGAAGAAAATATCTACCCCTAAAAATCCACCCATTGCCCATGTTAAATTTAAGTGATATACAATAACTGCTAGAACTGCGAGTGCCCGCAGCCCATCCAACCCATAAATGTACCGATGCCCTTTTCCTTGTGACATATGTAAGTCCCCCATTCTTCTGCGCGATCTTCATGTTGTTCATTACCCGTTCAATGCTTTCTCTATAGATATTCATTAAACCGTTCGTTTTTGACATGCATCACCTAATAGACGTTATGGACTTACCATTTAGTTTCACAATTAGCGCAACTTTTTTAAAAAAGGAAAAATGAACTATGGTGGAAGAATTAGTCAGATATAGAAATCCAAATGATGGTTCTAAAGAGAGCAGATGGGATGTCGCAGAAAATATGTCTATATGCCCATATTATCACAAAAAATAGGGTTAACAGCCAATTTTTACAAAGGAAATAAAAAGCCCCCCTCGTGTCACGAAGAGAGCTTCTCAACTCATCGAATATAACGATCTCCAACCAGCACATTCTTTAAAATCTTGGTTGGAATCTCAAACTCTACGGGCCCCATTACACCAGGAGCTACCTCGTATTCATCGAACGAAATCATAAGCTTGTGATCCTTTGTAATATAGAATGATTGATCCGGCTTAATTTTCTTAAACGGGTCCATATCTTCATCCGTAATAAAATACATTTTATCAGGCTCTGTTTCCATTTGATGCTTCATTTGCTGAATGATGTTTTGACTAATCACGTCAACGTACTGATCGTTTTTAAACAAGCTTTTCAGCGTAATGAATACCTCATTCTTCTTATCAATTGTATCAAATCGCTTTTGAATGTAGCCGGATGCCTGCGTTTCCTGAATGGTACGCTGTACGGATAGAATCGTATCCGTATTTGTCATAACCTTATACGTGCTGTCAACGGAATAGTAGCCTTTATCATCCGCTTTGGCTGCATCAGAGCTAGCAAACTTCTCATAAAGCTTTTTCGATTCCGCCACGTACTTGCTATTTAAGCTGTTTTCAAGATTTTTGTTTTTTAGCCCTGAAATAGACGGCGTTTTAGTGTCTATGCTTGCATGGTGACGCTCTTCCTTTACTTCTGTAAACGTAACGATTTCGACAATTTTATCTACGACTGGAATTTTAGACATCGCATGAGCCGCCTGTGGGCTGACATTTACCGTTCCAATAAATAAGGCAGCAGCGGCCGCAATCGAAGCAGGCCAAATATAAAGCCGCTTCTTTTTCACTGTTTTGGGCTTTTGCTGAAGTGCTTTTTCAATGACATCATCTAACTCTTTTGGTATCGGTACGCTTTTGTAAGCTTCCCGTAACGTTTCCAACTTTTTATCCATTCTCATTGTTCCTCCTCGGTCATGTTAATGCGTAATAACTTTAATCCACGATATAATCTTGTTTTGACCGTACTTAAATGTTCATCCATAATCTCCGCAATTTCTTCTAGCTTTAAATCCTCAAAGTAACGCAGCACGATAATGGTTCTATACGTAAGCGGCAACTCATCAAGCGCCTCATGAAGATCCATATCGGTGTACGTGTCTTCTTGTCCCGTTGATAAAAATTCAAGCGTTGCATCATCCGTTACGCTCACTCGCTTATGCTTTCGTAGAAAATCGATGGAGGTGCGGACAATAATTTTATACATCCAGCTTTTAATCGACTCAGGATCTTGAATCCGATCGAGTGATACAAGCGCTTTTTGAATGGATTCTTGAATAATATCCAGCGCGTCCTCTTGATTTTTGACGTAGCTATACGCCAGTCGATAAAAATCTTCTTTATATTCAGTTATGCACGTGACTAATATGGCCTGTAAATCTTTGTTTTTCATTGCATTAAAGAGCTCCTTTAAAATAGTAAAATACGTATTTTTACTTGTTACATAGGATAGACGTGGTAGAAATTCAAATAGTTTGCGCTTTAATGATTTTTTTACATCATTCAACGAAAAAAACTTGAGGAACTCCCTCAAGCTTTTTTCTATGACTTATACAAATCTTGACGATTTACCGTTTGTGGGGGTTGCTCCATCCAGCCACGCTTGATGATAATTTCAAGCCCTTCCCCACCATAACTCATAATCTCAGTCAGCAAAATGGAGTAGTGTACCGCTAAATCTTTGCGAAGCGATGTAGAAAGAGCGTAGGACAGCATATAGATTCCCGTTGTCGTAGTAGCAGAAATCAAAAACATAATGAGCCGGTCCGAAAACGGTGACGTAGTCGAAGAAGTTACTTCCATACTCACTGGAATATTCCCTAGCTGCTCTTCTTTTCGTAAAATTTTATTAAACGTATCAATCTGCTTCTCAGACAGTTTCTTTCCTTTTAATAGATACGCTTTAATTTCTTGGTCTTTCGTTACTTGGATGAGCCCCATCATTAACAAAAGCCCTATGTAATTTCGCTCGATAGTGGAAAAGATTTCACTCAGCTCCATTGAATTGAGCGGTCTTTTCTCCCCAAAAAACGCGCCGAACAGCGTTTGCTGCTTTTCCATGTATTCTACTTCTTTTGGATACATCATTTTTGGTGGACGATCATAAATTCCTTTTGACAGCATAAGTTCCAACGATTTTTTATACAACGCTTTACTAGACATTAATCCCTCGTCATAGTACGCCACAACATCTTTCCTCGCTACCTTCGTAAGCACCGTGGCATAGTACGGGACGGTCATCTGTCCGACACGGTACACAAAGCTCAGCGCAAATAAATCGGTGAACAGTGCGGGCGCGGTTAAATCCACATCTTTATCTGTGAACGCCTTCGGAATAGGAAATGATTCTGTTACAAAGATTTGTTCTATTTTTTGCAAATAGGACATCTCGAGTGCAAGCATTTCCTCAACAATTGGCTTAATCTCCTGATCTTTTAGGTGCTGTAAAAAATGCTTATAAAAGCAAGTGGTTGCGCTGTGCTGCAAATAACTCGTCCATAACGCAGCAATTTCTGGGCTTGTAAGTGGTATGTTATGTTCTTGTTCTGTCATCCGTCTGCTCCCTACCAAACCATTGATTTGGTCATAGCTTTTGTTGAATGACTCTAACTTATTCTTCGTCGTGCAAAAATGATATGCAGAGCATTGATTTTACGCCCTATATTCAATCCAGAAAATGATATTAATAAGAATGTTGGATGTATACTACGAGTTCTTTCCACTACCTCTTTATTTTAGTACGTGATGGAAAAACTCTTTTCAGATCGTCAACTACTCATAAAAATGCTTTCGAAGCATGATTCTAAGCAAAAAAATAGCCAATTTCATTGAAATTAGCTAAATTAAATCCCCTTGATAAGGGATGCGGGGCATTTTCATAAAATTATAAGTCGCAAGCTCTTCAACGCGAGTAAAATAGGCGTAAGCGCTCTCGACAAGCATTAAGTTCGGAACGCTTTCTTTCTCTTTCACCAAAATGATTGGCTTTTGAAACGCATACGCATATCCCACTTCAAAGGCCGTTCCACTATCAACGGACATTCCTTCATAGTCATGAATCACAACCACAACATCCGCTCTGCGTAAAAAGCGAAGATCATTATTAAAAACGACTTTTCGCCACTGCTCGGAGGCAAACGGAAGCTCTTTGTGCTGATGAAGACGCGCCGAGAAAATATCAGCAACATACGGGTTCTGACTTAGTGCATTCTCTAGTCGTTTCACCCGATCCAGCTGCTCCTCATCAAAAAAAGGACTCGCAATAAACACACGGATAACTCCTACTGCTGCTGCATCCATCTGATCATTCCTTTCTGACACCCAATACTAGTGTATTTTGATGGACAAACAAATTATGACTGAGAGACAAAAACAGAATGGCAAACACGCTTTTGTCTCTTAAAAAAAGGAGGACGGTGCTCGGAGGCCACTGAAAAACTTCGGATTTTTTAGATGATGAGTAGAACGTAAGACAAAAAAGGCCAAGTTCCTTTCAAAATGGAAACTTGGCCTTTACATCTGATGCAGTCGCTCTAGGTTGTTTGGAACGGAAGGTGCGAGACTCCTGCGGGATTAGCGTGACAGGTGAGACCCCGCAGAGCAGCGAGGAGGCTCACCGCGCGCCCCGCGGAAAGCGAAGCGACCTGAGTGGAAATGAATCGAATCCGTTATGAACGCAACCCTCTACGGACTTTTTCAATGACCTCCAGCGCTCTCACACCGTCCCCCTTCATTCATTATTGTAGATTTTTAAATCCGTATTTTTCGAAAATCTTCATCGCTTGATCTGTTTGTAGGTAGCGATAGAATGCTTTCGCTTCTTTTTTGTGTTTACTATCTTTAATCACTCCGACGGGATACACGATCGGATCATGCGTATCATCTGCTGCTGTTGCCGAAATTCGTACCTTTTTCGATGTTAACGCATCCGTTTTATATACGATTCCCGCGTCTACATTTCCTGTTTCAACATATGTAAGCACTTGACGCACATCTTTGGCATACACAACGTTTGACTGAACGTTACCCCACAGCTTTAGAGCGGTTAGCGTGTCTTTTGCGTATTGCCCTGCAGGAACCGATTCGGGTGTTCCAATAGATAGCTTCTTCGCTTTTGGTAAGTCCTCAAACGTCTGAATATCACCTTTTGCTTGCTGCGGCTCCACGAGTACGATGTCGTTTCCGAGAAGGTTTGTTCCTTCCTTTTTGTCAATCTTGTTTTGTTTCACTAAGGTTTCATACTTATCCTCTGCTGCCGAGAAGAAAAGATCGGCCGGTGCACCTTGAGAAATTTGTTGCTGAAGAGCGCCTGAAGCGCCAAAATTGTAGTTCAGCGTGACATGCTTATGTTCTTTTTCATACTCTTTTTTGATCTCCTGTAGCGCATCCTGAAGACTAGCTGCTGCGGAGATAGTTAAATCAACGTTTTTCGTTTCGTTCCCCTTCTCGCTGCTTGATGAACACCCTGTCATAATGAGAAGGACGCATGCTAGAGAGGTGATAATAGCTGTAAGTTGTTTCATTTTTTCTCCTTTTTATAATTATTTATATTTAGATATAACTAATTATAATCAATTATAACTAATTATGAAATAACAAAATGATTGACCGATGATTTTTTAATCCTCATAAGCTACAATAAAGAAAGGAGGGGAACAAGATGTCTAACGAACTATCTTATACAATTGAAGAAGTCGCAAAGCTTCTTAAAGTCTCAAAACTGACGGTTTATGACCTCGTAAAAAAAGGCGACCTACCTGTTTTTCGTGTAGGACGTCAAATGCGAATGACCGCTTCAGATTTAAATGACTATATTCAATCTCAAACTGCACGTCCTACACCTCCTATCTCAGCGGCTGAGCCAACCGCAAAGCCTATTGTTATTAGCGGCCAAGACATGGTGTTGGATATTTTGAGCAATCATATTGAGGAGCACCTGCAGCAGAAAACGCTTCGCTCCTACTCTGGAAGCTTGAATAGCTTGATTGCGATGTACAACGGTGAGTGTGATGTGGTTAGTTTACATATGTTTGATGGTGATACAGGAGAATACAATCTGCCGTTTACGAAAAAAATTCTCGTTGGTCATCCTCATATCGTCATTCGCCTTTTATCTCGAAGAGCAGGATTTTATGTTCAAAAAGGAAATCCACAAAAGCTTTCGTCTTGGGAAGATTTAGCGAATGGTGAGCTCAGACTTGTAAATCGTGAAAAAGGTTCTGGTGCCCGGATCTTACTTGATGAACAGCTCCGTCTTCATCATATTCCTCCACATACTATATACGGGTATGACCACGAGGAATCTAGTCATTTAAGCGTCGCATCAGCAGTGGCCTCTAACTCCGCTGATGTGGGAATTGGAATCGAAAAAGCCGCAACGATGGTCGGCATTGATTTTATCCCTCTGATTAACGAATGCTATGACTTGGTTATCTTAAAAAACGCGCAAAATCGCGCACTCATTGAGTACGTAACAAAGCTCTTATGCAGTTCTTCTTTTCAAGCTAAAATTGAAGCACTTGGAAATTATGATATTTCTGAAATGGGCCATATTGTATATGAATCACACTAAAAAAGCCCGTCTGTTCGAATGAACTAGACGGGCTTTTTAATCTACACTTATCCACGACCAGCTTGGAATGATGGATACTGCGTCATTCCGCCATCTGCAAATAGCGTAATTCCGGTTACATAGCTTGCTTCCGATGATGCGAGCCAAGCCGCAACGGCCGCAATTTCTTCTGGCTTCCCGATATATCCCATTGGAATCATGCTTTCTACATCTGCACGCTGCTCAGGATCATTGAATTTCTCTGCATTGATTGGCGTATCAATTGCACCTGGTCCGATGTTATTTACACGAATTCCTTTTGGTGCATACTCAAGCGCTAATGTTTCTGTCATCAGCTTCATTCCGCCCTTACTCGCTGCATAATGCACGAATAATGGCCAAGGAATCATCTCATGAACGCTTGACATATTAATAACCGTTCCTTTAATGTCATTTTCCACGAAATACTTGATCGCTTCTCGGCTACCTAAAAAGGCACCTGTTAAGTTAATCGTAATAACACGGTTCCAATCCTCAAGCGGCATTTCATGTGAGGCTACAGGGTTTTCAAGTCCTGCATTGTTGATCATGACATCAAGCGTGCCAAATTTTTCGATTGCTGACTTCACCAGGTTTTTTACGTCCTCTTCTTTAGAGACGTCACCGTGAACGATATAGCCTTCTCCACCTGCTTGTTCAACTTCCTTTAATACTTCTTTGGCTTCATCTTCATTTGAGCGATAGTTAATGACTACCTTTGCTTGTTCTTTTCCAAAACGAACAGCCATTGCACGACCGATTCCTTTGGATGCGCCTGTGATGACAACTACTTTTCCTTTTAGATCTTGATACATCATTCATTCCTCCTCAAATCGTTATGCTTTTGCTTTCCCCAGTAGCACAGCTGCAATGATGATGAGAATAATCCCAATCGCAATCCCAATGAGCTGTTTCTTCGTTTTCTTTTCACCAAGAATAAAAATCCCACCTAGCGTTGAAATAACGATTCCCATTTGTGATAACGAGAAGCTTGTTGCAACCCCAACACGTGGCTGTGAAATGAATAAGAATAGGTTACCTGCTGCCCAAATAAGACCTGGAATAATGTTTCGGATAGCATATTTATTAAATGGTTTGTACTTGGCCGTTAAGATAACACCACCAATTACCATACCCACTGCTTGAGGTAATAATGCATCCCACCCGCTGACGTTAAAGAAGCGTGCGATAACAACGTAAACAAGATAACCAATTGTTGAAATGATTAAAATAATAATCCCTTTTTTAAAGTCGCCTGACTCCTCTTTTTCGCCTGATTTCTTGTCGCGTAACGAGGTGAGGACAATCCCGACAATGATTAAGATTAGCGCGGTCGTTCCTAAAATAATACTTGTCGTTGTTGACCATTCATGAAAGACGATTACTCCAAACAAAGTTGTTGCCACGAGCTGCATGCCAGTTGAGATTGGCATCGTTTTTGATACACCCATTAAATCAATACTTTTCAGCTGATTACTTTGTCCAACCGCCCAGAAAATACCGGAAACGGCTCCGACGATAAAAATCGTGGGTGACAAATGAGGGTGAACAAATAAGTAGACGACAATGGAGAAGATGAGCGCTCCAATCGTTGTACCAAGCGTTTGACTATATGGTCCCCCACCTAGCTTTACGTTGAAAAGTACAATACTTCCCCAGAAAATGGCGGGTAAAATCGCTAATAGAATATCCATGATTTCAAAAACCTTTCTCTAGATGATTTAGTTGAGATGAGTTGCTAACCTTGACAAAAACAGTCAGCATCTTCTTTTCAGTTAGTATCTTGCGCAAATTTTAAAATATGTATTAAATTCCTTTCAGGAAGAAAAACAATTCGAGCAAAATACCGATTAAAAAGCCGACCTGAGTTAAATACCCCATTCTTTTCTCTTTAATCATCAAATTGCACGGCTCAGAGTTGAAAACAGTATTAATCATCTGCCGGTCTTGGGCCTGGATCTCCTCCTAAGCTGTTCGCTGTCATAATGGGTCTGACAATTAAATCATGGGTAACTCGTATTTGACACGATAGCCGCAAATTATCGTCAATTCCTCCGTTTATGGAATTAGTCGTCATCATTAAATCGTCAAACTCTCCATCTAAAAGCTCCACCCGACACGACGTACACCTTCCGTGTCCACCACATCGATGCATGATGGGAACACCGTTGTCTTCAAGCGCCAATACAAGTTTTTTTCCATACTCTACTTCAAAAGTGTCATATCCAATCACCGTTACTTCAGGCATTGTATACCCTCCTTTATCTATAAGTAGTTATCTGCAATCGAGTCGATTTATAAACATAAAAAGAGGCTAGCGTCTGCTAACCTCTTTCGATTTATTCCATTTCCTTTTGAATGTCCTTTGTACTTCTTACTGTATCAATCGGTCTAACCATTTTCTCGATTTGCTCACGCTTAGGCTCTAAAAATGGAGGTAGAGACAATTTCTCTCCAAGCGTTTCGTACGGTTCATCTCCCATGAACCCTGGACCGTCTGTCGCAAGCTCAAATAAAATTTGTGGTGCGACGCGCGTATAAAGGGATTGGAAGAAGAAGCGATCCACAAAGCCTGATGTTTGAAGACCAAATCCTTCAATGCGCGTAATCCATTGATTAAGTACATCCTGATCTTCAACGCGGAACGCCGCATGGTGAACCGTTCCGTATCCTTGTCTTGCCTGTGGGAATACGGTATTATGCTCGACAACCATCTGTGCTCCGTTTCCACCTTCTCCTACTTCAAACAAGTGAAAATCGCCTTCTTGCGCAATTTCCTTAAACTCAAAGACCATTTCTGACACTTGTTTAAAAAAGTCAAATTGTGCCACACGAACAAAAATTGGGCCTAGTCCTGTAATTGCGTATTCTAGTGGAATAGGACCGTTCTGCCACGGCGTTCCAGATTGAACCCCTTTGTTATGCTCGTCTGAGATAAGCTGATAGTGCTGATCATCAAAATCGACAAACGATAGTGTCTTTTTCCCGAACTGCTCTTGAATGCCAGTATGCGTAACTTCTAGTCGATCAAAGCGCTTTACCCAATAAGCAAGGGCCGCATCTGATGGTACGCGGAATGACGTTTTTGAAATCTCATTTGTTCCGTGTACCCCTTGTGGAATGCCAGGAAAATCAAAAAACGTCATGTCTGTTCCTGCGCTTCCCTTATCATCGGCGAAAAACAAATGATACGTTTGAATGTCATCTTGGTTTACCGTTTTTTTCACTAGACGCATGCCTAACACATACGTAAAAAATTCATAGTTCTTTTCGGCACTGCTCGTAATAGCGGTTACGTGATGAATCCCTTTTAGTCCTTGCATGTTTATTCCTCCCTGTTCTCTTCACATTTCATTTTTATTGTTCACTTTTATCATCATCTTTAAATAAAATATCTTGAATTAAAGATATCATACAAAAAAACAATCTGTCAACGTTATTTAGACAGATTGTGCAGTCTTCATTTTTTTCTCTTTGGAATAGTTAGCATTGTCCAGCTTTTTTGCACTTGCTTTGCTGCATAGACAATTTGCCCAACGTGGTACGAATAGTGATACATTTGCCGCTCAATTGCTTCAATAAGCGTGTGGGCTTCACCGCGAATGTAGACAGGTCGTAAAAGATCGTTTTCTCCTATTCCGTCAAGAGCGTTTAGAAAAACGGTCCATCCTCTATTCCATCGTGCATCCAATTCTTCTCGCGCTGTGATCGTCCCTTCAAACTCATCATCACGATCCCGATTTGGCTTTTCCCCATCAGAATGAAAGAAATCCGTCCAGCGTGACACCATATTTCCACTCATATGCTTGACGATAATGCCAATACTGTTTGATTCTTCGTTCGGTGACCATCCGATCATCTCATCTTCTAACTGATCAAACGCCCGCTCAGCGGTTCTTTTCATATCTAGAAAACGTGCTTTAACAACCCTTATGTACTCAGCAGCAAACTGTGATGAACTCATTGAATTCCTCTCCTTTTTTAAACCTCTCTACCTTTATATTCACCTTAAAGCGTCGTTATCCTTTTCAATTCGAGACTCGTTTTGTTTCTAAATCCATCGTACTAAACAGTTGCCCTTACTTCGCTAGTCGTTTTACCATGATGATGGAACAAGAAAAAAGAGATGATGAAGAATACGCTTGTAAACAGCGTGACCGTACTAAACGTGCTACTCATTTTGTAGAGATATGCCGCGGCTGCACTTCCGATCATCGTTCCTCCGTACATGAATGTATTTGATAACGCGGCAATTGTTCCTCTTGCCGATACGGAAATGCCTTGCATCATATTCATCATAATCGGAAACAAAATACCCGTAAGGAAATAGATCACAAATAACATTCCCTCTACTATGAAAAGAGAAGAACTCAGTGGAAGGATCATATAAAGAATGGCTAAAGACAGTAAACCAACGGCTAAAAACAGGCGGGAACCAACTTTTTTTACGATTGCTGGTCCTAATACGCTCCCGCACAAATTTCCTGCGCCTAACACAAGTAGCGCAACTCCAATCTTTGTGACGGAAAGATGAAAGTCTTCATGCAGCCACATGCCAAAGAACGAAAAGGCCGCAAAATTCCCCATTTGAAATAGAAAATATGCGAATAAAAGCTTGCGTGCCCCCGGCTTTTGAAACACGTGTTGATACGTATGTAAAAATGAGCTTTTCGAGGGTGAAGAAATCGATCTAATAGAAGGCAATAGTCGTATACCTACTACTAATAGAAGAGAACAGAAGCATAGAACAAAAAAAGGAACAGACCAGTAAAAAGAGGCAAAGTAACTACCAATAGGAAGCCCTAGCATCTGAGAAATGGCCAAACCAGACGAAGCAATTCCGATGCTTTTTAAAATCTGATTTGAGGATACTAAAGAAGGAATCGAAGCCCATACTTGCGGAGTAACAAATGCAGCACTAACACCTGCTAAAAAGCGAAATAAAAGCATGAAGAAGAACGTTGGAGCGATTCCACAAAGAAAAGTAGTCAGTGAAAAAGCGATCATCCCATACATCATTACTTTCTTTCGGTCAAATTGATCTGATATAGGTCCTGCTATTAATGCAAATATCGCATAACCTAATGCGTATGCACTCACAATCCACCCCGACTGATTAACATCAACATGATACTGCACTTGAAGCATAGGAAGTAATGGTGATACTAAAAACGTATCTGTCCCAATGACAAACATAACAAAGAAAAAAAGTACAATTGGTTTTTTCATAATTACATACACCATCCATAATTTCATAGTTTTAATCTTTTGAAACTATTGAAGAAAAAAAGAGAAACTCTCCCTTTAAAGAGTTTCTAAAAAACCTGGTAAGTACGTGCTAAAGGTATCTAGATTCAACTGAACATATTTCACGCGGGCTTCTTTACGAACCGTCGTTAATCCTGCCTCACGAAGTGTTTTAAAATGATAGGAAGCTGTTGCTTTATGAATATCACATCTCTCCCCTACCTCTCCACAGCTTAATTCCTTTTGTCCCTCATACAACACACGCACAATATTAAGTCGAGATTCATCAGCTAATGCTTTTAAAATTTGGATACGAATTTCATCTTCAGATAGTTTCATAATCATAAAACTATCATAATTCTTCTTTATGGTATTTTCAATCTTTTTATCTATTTTTTTACAAAAAAGTGATACTCTGTTCAAGGAATGTGTCTTTCCCTCAAAAAAATTTAGGTTGTATTGCAACCATTTGCTATATTCGTTCGACTTTAGTGCATAAGGGAGTGAAAAATATGGAAATATCGCATTTAGTCAAAGCTGCACAAAAAGGAGATGATCAAGCATTTGAGGAGCTCGTAAGCTCTGTGCGTACCAAGTTATACCGTATCGCCTTTTCATATGTACGAAATGAGCAGGATGCGCTTGATCTTTATCAAGAAACCATCTACGAGGCATATCGGTCGCTCAGAAAGCTTAAAAAACCTGAGAGCTTTATCAGTTGGATTGTGCGTATAGTCGTTTGCAAAGCGATTGATTTTATTCGAAAAGAATCTCGCCACTTTGCAACGAGTGATCAGCAAGTATTTGATGCCCTACTCTACGTGGAAAATGCCGCGTCTATCTCACAATCACTTGATTTATCACATGCGCTGTCTACCCTTGAGCCTCATTACCGAATGATCATCGCTCTTCGATACTATTATGATTTTTCGATTAAAGAGATTGCTTCTTTGCTTCATTATCCAGAAGGAACCGTGAAGTCCTATATAAGTCGAGCAAAAAAAGAACTTCGACCTATTCTTAAGGAGGGATATATTTATGAATAATCAAGATTTACATTCCATTCATATTCCAATAGATAAATTGAAAGCACGCGAAAAGGTAGCTGTCTACCAAGCGAAAAAAAAGCAGAAGGTACAGCGAAACGCATCACTGTCACTCTTAGCCGCATGCACACTTGCTCTTACTGTTTTAAGCTCTGGTTTTGTCTTTACGGGAATGGCTCAAGCTCTATCTACGCTTCCATTTGTTGGACCGATCTATGAACAATTTAATGAGATTGCTTCTGCGACCATAAAGGAAAATAAACTCGCTACAGCCATTGACAAAAAGGACACTCATCATGGATTTAGCATGACTGTAAAAGAAGCTGCTTATGACGGTGGACGTATGATGATGACGATCATCTACGAAAGTCCACATAAGTTGTCAATGGATGAAGAGAAAGTGGGCTACTCATTCATCAAAATAAATAATCAAGACCCTAATGTGGCGATCGGCTCCGCCACAACCGATCAACTCGATGATCATACCATCGTTGAATATCATCAATTCGCTTTTAAATCGCCTACTCAATATGGGAATGAGATTAACGTGAGTATGAATGGTGAAAATTTATTCGGACAAAGGGGCAAATGGGAAGTTTCATTTCCGTTGAAAAAAGTAAAAGGTGACCATAAAGAGTTTCAACCATCTGCCGCAGTGAAAACCCTTGATGGGCAATATGGCATTTCATCTAAATCCGTTACGTTCTCTCCACTTTCAACAAGGATTGATCTAAACGTGATGTATCCCGCTATTCTTGATACGAATGACCACTGGCCTATGTACGACTATATGGTGATGGACAGCAATGGAAGGAAATATGATGCTTTAGATATTCAAGAAGGAACATCTGGAGCGTATGGTCATGACATTGTAATTATCTTACCACCTATGAAGGAAGTTCCATCATCACTCACCGTGTTACCTAGATATGGAGACAAACAGGGCCACTCATTAACCAAAGAGGACCTCATTTTAAACATAAAACTACACTAAGTGACGCCAAAAGAAGAAATTCTCTTATGAATTTCTTCTTTTAATATGAAAAAAACATTGAAAAAACTTATAAAATAAATTAATATACATAAATACTTAATAAAAAAAGGTGATAAAAGATGGATTCTTTCGATTCGAAGATTATACATTTATTAACGAATGATGCGCGTATGCGCTGGGCAGACCTTGCTTCTCAAATTGGATTGTCTGCGCCTGCGACGGCAGACAGAGTGAATCGCTTGATTGAACAAGGCGTCATCAAAGGATTTCGTGCGAGCATTGAGCCTGAAACAGTCGGCTGTGAATGCACGGCGTTTGTGGCGGTCTCTCTGGAACGACCGCAACACCGGGCCGCGTTTTTAGAGCTTGTGAACAACAAAAGAGAAATACAAGAATGTCATCATATCGCAGGTGAAGATGATTACTTGTTAAAAATTCGCTGTCGGAATACGAAGGATTTAGACCGGGTGATTAGTCACGAGATTAAAGGTGTAGAAGGCGTCACCAGAACAAAAACAACCATCGTGATGGATACGACAAAAGAATCATCAGAGCTTGCTCTTCAGCCGCACATCTTTTCTGAGGAGTGACTGCCGTGAACGAATCCTATGTTCTAAAAGGCATACTAATTGGACTATCCATTGCCGCACCCGTTGGTCCTATTGGATTGTTGTGCATTCAACGAACGCTTACGCAAGGAAAAGCAATTGGACTCGTATCAGGGCTCGGTGCTGCAACCGCTGATGCGCTGTATGGCACTATTGCAGCTCTTGGCCTGACGGCTCTTTCGCACTTCCTTCTTGGACAACAGCAGTTGTTGCACCTAGTAGGTGGCGTGTTTCTCGCCTATTTAGGGATTAAAACGCTTCGGTCAGCTGCTGCAACTTCTCCGGCAAAGGTAGGCGGAACGAATATGTGGATGGCCTACACGTCCGTGCTTTTGTTAACCATCACAAATCCTATGACCATTCTCTCTTTTCTAGGCATTTTTTCAGGCGTAGGTGTATCTGTCACTCACGGGGCACAATTAGATGCTTTGTGGCTAGTTGGAGGAGTGTTTGCTGGATCACTTCTGTGGTGGTTTTTTCTAACATCAATCGTGGGAATGGTTCAAAATCGACTTCCATCCCTAACGTGGATCAATCGCCTATCTGGCGTTATTCTCATCGGCTTTAGCATTTGGTCGCTTGGACATTTTATGTGAAAGGAATTTTTTCAGCTTATGTTATTACTTAAAAGTTTCATTTTAGGTTTTTCGGTTTCCGCTCCTGTGGGACCGATCGGATTATTATGTATTCAACGAACGCTTTCCCGAGGAAAAACGGCTGGTTTTTTAACAGGTCTTGGGGCATCTACAGCAAACGTGTTATATGCCAGCGTAGCAGCCTTCGGTTTTTCGGTTATTTCTGCTTTCCTTCTGGAACAAGAATTTTACTTAAAACTGCTCGGAGCTATTTTTCTATTTTACCTTGGAATTAAAACATTTTTGAAAAAACCGGCGGATCATGCAGCGAATCTGCAAGGCGAACGTTTACTTACGATGTATTTATCGACGTTTCTATTAATGATTACCAATCCGACTACGATCTTAAACTTCGTCGCGATGTTTGCTGGTTTGGGGTTTGAAAAAGGAAGCGGTTCAGCGATAACAGCCGTCTCTCTTATCCTTGGTGTGTTTTTAGGTGCTACGTTCTGGTGGCTGTTACTTAGCTTTGGGGTTAGCATATTTCGTGCTAAAATTACCCCTCACCTCGGTCTTGTCAATAAACTTGCCGGCATTTTAATTCTGTTATTAGGTGTCCTTGCCTTTGTACGCTAAATCAGAAAAGCTCAAGAGCTGTCGTCTCTTGAGCTTTTTTCTTACCATGCAACATCGTTAACATTTGGCCACTCGTATATAAGAAGGCTCAGCTCCTTGCCACCTATCGTGATCGTTTCTGTTTTAATAAGCTGTGCGCCGTAATGCTCATAGAAGTAGCGCGTATGATTATCTTCAAGCACCTCTACAAATACTTGGTGAAAACCTACTCTCTGACATTGCTGAAGAAGTTCTTTTAGTAGTTTCTTTCCGATTCCTTGCCCTTGATGGGACTCTAATAAATAAATCGACGTCAAATCGCCGGCGTTCTCCACGTGGTTACGATCGCGCTTACCACATGAGCCAAATCCAATTACTTCACCACTCTCATTTGCGGCCACAAACGTATAATCGTCGTCTTTACTCAAATTGTTTTCCCATAGCGATGTACGCTGATCATATGACAAGCGGTCGAGGAATCCATCTGGAATAATTCCTTTGTACGTCGTGCGCCAGCTGTCAACGTGTACGTTGGCAATGCCTTTTGCATCGGTTTTCTCTGCTCTTCTAATTTGCATGTTCCTCCCCCTCCAGTCATGATCATAATTGAATACTCTGCAAATAAAATTCGCTATTAGGTAGCCGTCATCCTCTTTTGGCCCGAATAAGGTTGGAAATAGCATATGCTAGAGTTGCGGCTGCTACCATAATAATTAGCCCTATACTTGGTTGTGTACTGCCAAACACGACGTCAGAACGAACTGCCGTTACTTTTTGATTTGGTGTATACATCATTGTTTGAAGCATGCCAGATGCAAGTTGAAATCCGAACAACAAGAGAATAAATGTGACAATAAAGATCGCGTATCGCTTCATTTTGCTCCCACCCTTCTCTCTGTAATACGTTTTTTCCATAAAAAGGTTTCACCTTTTTACGAATAAGACCCTGTCACATAATCCTTTTCCATTCGCGCTATACTTCATAATAGATGAAAGGTCGATGAAATCTACTTTCCATGAGAGGTGTTCTCTGCGTTGACGTATACGATTAAAGAAATGACGAAAAAAACGGGCTTAACCGCTCCTACGCTTCGTTTTTACGAAAAAGAAGAAGTTCTTCCTTTTGTGCAGCGTGATGTGAATGGCAACCGTGTATATACGGATGAAACCATTAGCTGGATTCATTTTATTTTGGCACTCCGCTCAACAGGCATGCCGATTTCCGAGCTTAAGCGTTATGTAAAATTGTATAAGCAAGGAAACGTGACGATTCAAGAGCGCAGAAAAATGATGCTTGATCACAAACAAAAAGTAGAAGCAGATATGCGCCAAACCTATAAGCACCTTGAACAAATTAACTACAAGCTCGCATTATATGACGCAATTGAAAACAATTTACATAACAAAAAGATCCAAATTTAATGAAAAAAGATGCTCGACTCAGTCGGGCATCTTTTTTCATACGTCCATTGCACCTATCCCAATTTTCTTTAAAATCTCGATGAGCTGAAGCTTCTCTTCAGATGTCGCAAAGGAAAAGTTTTCGCTAATATACTCGACGTGTTTTGGGAAAAGATCATCAAATAGCTCTTTTCCCTTTTCCGTCAGTACGACAATGGAGCTTCTTCGATCATCAGGACTTGGCTGTCTTTCTACGTATCCAGTCTTTTCTAGCTTGTCTACGACATACGTAATGCTGCCACTTGGAATCGAAAATACGTCACTAATCTTTTGAATCGGATGACTTCCTTTGTTATATAAAAGCTCTAAAATCATAAATTGCTCAAACCGAATGCCTCGGTCTTGAATATCTTTTTGAATATTATCAAAGACGGTCTTAGAAGCACGGCTCCAAACCCGTAATAGTTTTAAATCAATTTGCTGCTCAGACATACTCATTATGTGTCCCCCTACAAACTTTCTCTCTACTAACCATACTCGAGTTCATGCCAGACATCAAGCTTATCCTTTATAGATCACTAGTTGTCGCACCCCATAAAGAAAGCTACCTGATCTCAGGTAGCTTGTTTTCTCATCTAGTCGTCCACTCATAATAAACAAATCGTACATCGTCACCATGAAGATGAAGCGTATCATCTTCTCCCACGTAGCGAAAGCTATTTTTCTCTAGTACCTTTTGTGAACCAATGTTCGTATGCGTCGTTTTCGCTTTAATCTCTTGAACTTCACTGTTTCGCAGCGCTTCTTGTAAAAGCATTCCCACTGAACGGCTAGCTACACCTTTCCCTGTATGAGCTTCACCGATTCGGTAGCCAAGATGAGCAGAGCCATCGTGTAGATCGGTCAAGTTAATGCGCCCTAAGATGTGCTCCTGCTCGTTTTTAATAAGGTAAAAGTACGACTTCCCCTGTCTCTGTTCCTCTAGTAATTCCTGTAGGCTTTCCCAAAAGTTTTTAAAGTAGTAATAATGATCGCCTCGACCTGGAATCATTTTTTCGAAATAGGCCCGGTTGCTCAGCTCAAAAGCAAATAAGTTATCAGCATCTGACACGCGTAACGGATTTAACGAAAGGTTCATTTACTTCACCTCGTTTATTTTTTCACAGTGACATTGGGCTTTCCCACACGGTAGTAAAATCATCTGCGCGTAGGCGAATACGGCAATCTTTGTCTAAAAAGAACGATAAAACCGCTGGTACTCGCTCTTTAAAATACGTATATTCATGTTTTCCACCTTCAATGATGTCAAACGTCACGTTTTCGACTTTATTTTGCAAACGCGCATAAATAGCTTGGTTACTCTCTAAGAAGAATTGATGCTGCGCTGCGTTCTCTCCTTCAAGCGTTCCGCAGTCTAAGTACACCTTTTCAAGAGCAGACAAGTCCGATGATAGAATCAGCTGTTCAAGTGACTCCAACTGATCCAAATATGCTGACACGCATGCTACCTTCTGAAACACGTGCGGATATCGGCAAGCAGCATATAAAGAAAGCAGACCACCTAGAGAAATACCCGCCATAGAGGTTTGGTCTGGAATCGTACGATATACTTGATCGATAAACGGCTTTAGCTTATCGACGATAAAATCAATATAAGCTTCTCCTTTTCCCCCATCAGTTTCGCCTGAATTATCCCACGGGCTATATTCAGTTCCTCTCTGCTCTGAGGACAAATTTGCATGAATAGCCACGACAATTGCTTCTGTGCCAGAAAGCTCCAAAAATTCGCGAAGTCCAAGTGATCGACCTCCTACCGCATCCGAATCCTCAAACACATTTTGTCCATCGTGCATATAAAGAACAGGATATGATTTATCTTCGTCATGATAGCGACGAGGTAAATAGACGGTAACATCTCTCTCTTGCTCAAATGGTTTTATATACATGCTGAATGTTTGTAACATAGTGTAGCTCCCCTTTGTTTGTAATAATGCGTTCACTGCTTAACGAAGAACGGGTGTAGCCTTTCCTTCCTTCCAATCGATAATAAATGGTTTTTGTCTAGTTGTTAGATTGAACGGCAGGTTATCTCTTGAAAAAAATCGATGCTCCTTCGTTTCCATCCCTTCTTGTCGAAGCTCCCCTGAATACGAAGCGGTTTTAAAAATGACTTGAACACTAAAGACGCGATCCCGATTTGGATATTCAAAAACGTTTTGCTCGCCTGAATATAGGCCGAATAGCTCTAAATGATTGACGATCAGATCCGTTTCCTCAAAGACCTCACGACTCGCAGCCTCTGCAAACGTTTCGCCAATCTCCATTAACCCCCCAGGTATGCACCACGTGTCGTCATCCGTTCGGTGCTGTAATAAAATTTGTCCATTATGTTCAATAATAACGCCACATCCAACGGTCATAAGCGTTTCATGTCCAATAAATCGGCGCATTGTTTCAATATAATTCACCAAACTGGTTTCCCCTTTTAAAAAAAAGAATTCTATATGTGAAAACATACATGCTATAATTAGTTTACACCTTACATATATTAGGTGACCACTACTTTTTCAGAATATTTCATATTTAGTAGATATGGAGGACATATAATTCATGCATAGCAAAAGTCTTTTTAACGGTCAATCTATTAAACTAGCAGCTCCGCGTGTAGAAGATGTGGATACGATGCTTACTTGGGGACAAGATTCTGATTATCTACGAAATCTTGATACGGATATCGCTTTTCCCTACTCACAAGAGCAGCTTGAGCTTGAGGGCGAACCACGCTCCAACGAAGCTTATTTTCGAATTCGAACTATTGAAGACGATGAACTAATCGGATTTGTCGTCATTCATAAAATCGAATGGAACAACCGATGCGGACTGCTTGCGATTGGAATCGGCGACCCAAATAATCGAAATAAAGGATACGGAAAAGAAGCGTTGCAGCTCATTCTTCGTTTTGCCTTTCATGAGCTGAACTTGCACCGCGTAGGTCTTGACTATATTTCCTACAATCCAAGAGCAGCACACGCTTATGAAGCTGTTGGATTTAAACAAGAAGGCGTAATTCGTGATGCTGTCTATCGTGACGGAGTACATTCCGATCGCATTATGATGGGGATTTTACGAAGTGAGTGGGAAGCGTCTCAGGCATAAAAAAAAGGAAAGGATTACTCCTTTCCTTTTTTTCATTTATGAACGAATGAGCTTTTCAATTGCTCGAATATCGTCTGGTTTCGTGCGACAGCAACCACCAATGAGCTGCGCACCGTGCTCAAACCATTTTTTTGCCTCACATGCGTAATCTCCAGAAGAAGATCCTTCCCACTTTTTGGTGACGGCATTGTACTGTTCACCTGAATTTGGATACACCACAACGGGCTTGTTACTTTCACTTTTTATATCGGTAATAAGAGACGGAATGAAGGCGGGTGGCGTACAGTTAACCCCGATGGCCACCACCTGATCGTAATCCGTTAAAAAGCGCGCGCATTTGGTAATGGGCGTATCATCACTAATATAATGCTCATCCTTTGCACTGAACGTAATCCACGCATAGGCTTGTGGAAATTCGCGAAGCACGTCCACAAGCGCCTCTGCTTCTTCTAAACATGGAATCGTTTCACAGGCTAATACGTCGGCACCCGCTTCAATTAATGCCTGAATGCGAGGACGATGAAAAGCTACTAGCTCGTCCTTTGAGATGGTATAGTTCCCACGATATTCAGAGCCGTCTGCTAAAAAAGCGCCGTACGGACCAACAGATGCTGCCACAATTGGTTTCGGACGCACTTGTTGATCAGAAACCGTCTCCCAAAATTCATCACGTGCTTCAACAGCAAGCGTAACGGACTGCTGAATAAGACGATGTGCTTCTTCCTGGCCCACTCCCCGTTTGGCAAATCCCTCAAATGTCGTTTGATAGCTTGCAGTAATGGCGCAATCAGCCCCTGCTTGAAAATAATCCTTGTGCACCTGCTTAATGAGTGCGGGATTCTCCATTAATACTTTTGCTGACCATAATGGATCATTTAAATCACAGCCGTGACGCTCTAACTCTGTTGCTAGAGCACCGTCTAATATAAGAGCTGGAAACTCAGTTAATATACGTTGAATTGGATTCATCATCTGTTCACACCTTTTTTAAAATACTTCTTTTTACACGAACTTCTATTTTATATGACGCAGTGTAGACTTTACACCTGCACGCTTAAACTTGCTCGTTAAATAATAGACCACATAGCATAGCACAATGAACGGGATTCCGTAGTAAAGTGCTGCACGTTGATTTTCGTCAAAAGCAATTCCGATACAAGAAGCGAAACATAATAAAAATGCAGCGATCGGGACAATCGGATAAAGCGGCGTACGATAATGCAGCTCTTTTATATCGTTTCCCTCTTTTACAAATCGGCGTCGAAATAAATACTGCGATGCGGCAATCCCCATCCAAACAACCACAACCGCAAACCCAGAAATAGAGACCAAAATGAGATATACAGTATCTGGTGCAACAACGCTAGAAAACAAGGCCAAACATCCCCCTAGCATGCTGAAAACAAGCGCAGGCATTGGTACCCCTCTTTTATTCACCCGCCCGAAATAAGACGGAATCATCTTCTCATTTGAGAGTGACCACAGCATACGTGATGAAGCATAGAGACCTGAATTTGCTGCAGATAGAATAGCGGTGATAATCACAAAGTTCATCATGTCAGCGGCGTACGGAATACCGATACGATCAAACACCACAACAAATGGACTTTCAATTACACCTGCTTGCTTCATTGGGATCAATGCAGATAACACAATAATGGTTCCAACAAAAAATAGCAAGAGACGCCAAACCGTTGCTTTAATGGCTTTTGGAATACTTTTCTTCGGATCAACGCTCTCTCCAGCGGTCACTCCAATGAGCTCCGTTCCAGAAAACGCAAAGTTGACAGACAGCATGACCATAAAAATAGGTAAGATACCGTTTGGAAAAAGACTTCCACTTGATGAAAAGTTTGAAAACATCGGCGCTGCTTCCGTTCCTTTCATTGAAAGAAGGCCAAACATCGCCGCTCCTCCTAGTACGATAAATAAAACAATGGTAATTACCTTAATAGCGGAAAACCAAAATTCCGATTCCGCAAAAAATTTAGTCGACAGTGCGTTCATGACGAAAATAAAGACACCAAAAATGGTACTCCACATCCAGACAGACGTATCTGGAAACCAGCGTTTCATAAACAACCCTGCTGCCGTGAACTCAGATCCTAGAGCGACCACCCACGTTAGCCAATACAGCCAAGCGATTGTGAAACCCGTTCCAGGTCCAATATACTTTGTCGCATACGTATGAAAAGAACCCGTCACTGGCATGGAAACAGATAATTCTCCCAAGCACAGCATAACGAGGTACATAATGAGGCCACCTACCAAGTAGGCAATGATTGTTCCTAAAGGGCCTGCTTGATTAATCGTATACCCTGAGCTCAAAAATAACCCTGTTCCAATGACGCCACCTAGAGAAATCATGAGCAGGTGTCGACTCTTCATTGTTCGCTGCAGTTCTTTTGGTCGTTCGTTCGTTTCTTCCATACCTTCATTCCACCCTACGCATTTAGAAGTGAACACTATAACTATACGACATCCACTTTTTTTATTTCCTACCATATTAATCAGAATTATCTAAAATGTCAACCTAGTAAAATAAAGAAGAGGAAAACCGACTATGGGTTTTCCTCTTCTGCTCTACTATTTTAGTAAAAAATCACCTGATTGAACTCGTACGTTTACTTTATACGTACCGTTACCTATTTTACCAATTATGCGATTGTCTTCTTTTTCCTGATACATAAATCCAGGGAGCTTCACTTCAATATCACCAGCTCGCGTATCTGCATCAACAGCAAGAGAAGTAGGATTTTCTGTATAGTTCATTGTCACATCACCGCTTGTGGTACGTGCACTTACATTTCCTTTCATTCGCTCATCGTCAATCGTAATATCACCTGACGTTGTTTCTGTTGTCACATTGCCATTAATGCCCGTCAACTCAATGTCACCTGAATTTGTCTCAAAGCTTGATGATTTCGCTTTTACATCTACTCCATGCAAGTCGCCGCTTGTTGTTTTTACTTGAAGACTTTCTGCTGTGTTGCTACGAGCCGTTAAATCACCGCTCCTTGCGCTCATTTTAAGCAATTTCCCCATCTCATTGTTCGTTGCGTTTATATCACCTGATGTTGTATGAAGTGACATCGTCTCTGCCTTAATTCCCGTTGCTGTGATGTCACCTGATTGGAGCTGAACCTTCAGCATTTTGTACTGCTTTTTCGGAACGTGTACTTTTACATTCACATCTTCTAAGTTAACTCCCACCATAAACGATGGCATTTTCCGACTTACGGATATCGTGGCTTTGCTGCCATTCTCACGTACGTTGAGCTTATAGCGATCTTCATAGCGCTTGTTGACTCTTCCCGACGCTTCTACCGTCAATTGATTATCTTCAGCGGGTACGACCTGCACATCATTAACCGAGACATCGACCTCGATACTTGTAATAGCAGGATTAGTGATGACTTTCTTTTCATGAATTTCACTTGTTTTAAAGGATAAAATACCACCGTTTAGCTTGAAGGTAGCAGCGGATCCGATTATGCCTATGAAGAGTAGAATGAGACCTGCATACACAAATTTTTTCATCATTAAAATCCACCCTGCTTCACTAATTTAAGATTAAACTGAACATACATTTTTAATACGCGGTATAAAAACTTCCCGATGTAAATCGTTGCGACTAAAAGTAGAATTCCTAATCCAAACAGCGCGGTAAACACGAATATCTGAAAGAGAATTCCCTCTAGACCAAACATAACGATTGAAAAAATGAGCAACAAAGGTGATAAAAAGACAACGACCGCTGTGACAGCAAAACCAACATAGCTCCCTAAAATTCCAGAAGCAGGACCAACGACAAACATCAGATTGAATAAAATTAATCCAAAAGCAATCATAGTCATTTTAAATGTCGATGGCTTTCTAGTAGGCGCACTAACAGCACTTGGCTGCTCTCCAACTAAATCTTTCGCAATAACGTAAGGATCTCCAAGGTCTCGGATGATCTCCGCCTCTGATTTTCCTTCTTCCATTCCCACTTCAAAGTGTTCTTCGTAATCGTATAAAATTTCTTGACGCTCCACTTCTGGTAAATCACGCAACAAATCACGTAACTTCTGTAAAAACTCATTCTTCCCCATGCGCTATGCCCTCCTCAATAAACTGATTTACTGCGCCTGCAAATTGTCTCCATTCGTCAATTAGGGCCTCCATATACTTCTGGCCTGTCGGTGTGAGCGAGTAGTATTTACGCGGTGGTCCTTCAGAGGATTCGGCTAGATACGTCGTTAAATAATCGTCCTTTGTTAGACGCCTTAAAAGCGGATAAAGCGTTCCTTCTGCTACTTCAATTTTACTTGAAATATTCTGTGCTAATTCATATCCATACTGATCTTTGTTCGAAATCAGTATTAACACACACAGCTCCAGGACTCCTTTTTTAAATTGAACATTCAATGGTTAACCCCCTATTCGTTATTGTTCACTACTGTATAATATTCAATAGCTATTCAAAAAAATGCATACGTCTCTCTTTCTATCCCAGATTTTCACGTTTGACATCCTTTTACTACTGTACATTGTTCAGTACTAACGTGTAGAATTGTTCTTGTTATCTACACTATATAATATACTATTGAACATTGCAAGGTAGTGGAACAAAAAAATAATAAATGGGCGTCTTCATAATATAGATCACGCCCATTTACAAATAAGGTGCACTACATTTAACTTAGGCTTGCAAGTAGCACCATAATGCCGTTTGTTGAACCATGGATAATGATCGATGGCCAAATGGAGTTGGTTCGTTCATAGGCTAGCGCAAAAAGAATTCCACTCACAAAATTAACGGGCATCACGCTGTACGCCGGAATATGAGCCATTGTAAAAATAAGTGCGCTAATGAGCAGACCAACCGTTACCCCCATTCGCGTGCGAATCCAACGATATAAAAATCCGCGATAAAACAGCTCCTCGTAAATCGGAGAAATGATCGCAGCCGACACAAAACCAAGAAAAACGGTCCAAAACGTCACATCCCGCTTTAGAGATTCAGTCTTGCTGTTTTCCCATGTACCTCCAATGTAGCTCATTACCGACACTAGTATAACCGCACTAATCATGACCATAATTGAAAATAGCGCAATCATTTTCCAATCTTTTTTCGCAAACGAGGTGACTCCTACTTCCCTCCATGAAAGGCTTTTTGGTCGCAGTGCAATAAAATAAACTCCGAGCGTTAACACCACTGCTATCGTTAGACCGATCAGCGTACCGGCGTATAATTCATTTTGAAACCACTGCTCATAAAGAGGCTTTAAACCAAACTTCACACACCCTATTACCCCTACAAATTCAAGCAATAGTAACAGAGTAAACTCTTTTATTCCCCATTGATCTCCTGTTTTCCAGTTTTTATTCATCTATTCAATCCTTCTTTCTTCATATGATATAATTCCACTGTATTAGATGACGTTACGTCACCTGCAAGCTTTTTTTATAGAAGGGGAGATACGATGAAAAAATGGACGACTGGGGAAGTCGCAAAGCAGCGCAACATTTCGCTTCGCACTCTTCGCTATTATGATCACATTGACTTATTAACGCCAAGTCAGCGTGATGAAAGTGGAAAACGTTATTATTCAGAGGAAGATCTGTTTCAGCTTGAAAAAATCCTTATTTTGAAATCGCTTTCGTTGCCACTAGAAGATATTCGCAATCTATTAGCCAAGCTGTCATACAAACAAATTTTAGTTTCACACTACAATCACCTTCAAGAACAGCTGTCGGCGCTGCAAGGGAGTATTTCAAATACGGCTTCACTTCTTAACATGCTTGATGTTGAGGAGTCACTATCGTGGGAACACGTTTCAACGCTTGTTCGGAATTCGGAAACAAGCGCTAAAAAGTGGATGGATTATTTTCAAGAAGATGAACGGGAGTTTCTGCAGCAGCAGCTTCCAAAGCTACATAATAATGATGCAATTACCCATAGATACATCACAATCATAAAAGAAATTGAGCGCTGTCTCGCACATAACATCCCGCCTGAATCCGATGAAGGACGACAAATTGGCCAAACGTTAATACAGCTATCAGAAGAAACGTTTCAAGGAGATCAAGCATTAATGGAGGAATTTTGGAAGGTAAGGAAACGACCAGCTGAAGAAACGGGATTATACCCTCTTTCAGATGAAGTATTGTCATACGTTGAGCGTTGCATTGCTTACGCTGATACTTTTTAACCACTTTACTTTCAGGACATCTGTACCGTTTACATAAATGTCCATTAATGTTAATTTGTATAGAAATTAACAGATGGAGGTTGTTAACATGCTCAAGAAATGGATTACATTCAGTTTAGTATTTATCATCGGCTTGGCTACAGCAGTTATAGCCCCTACAAATTCTCACGCTGTTAGCGGACATGAGCCGACGTACACCTATTGGATGCAGGAAAAATCATCCTATCAATCAACTTCGTATGGAAAGTGGACAAGCCAAAAGGGCACGCTGACAGGCCCGATTAACATGAAAAAATCCTACAACGTCTCTACTACGTATTCCATTACGGCAAATGCAGGGCTTGGAAACAAAGTCGTTTCTGCTGGATTAGATGGGATGTTTACCAAACAAACGGATCTGAAAACGGAAGCTTCGAGAGCCATTCCAAAAGGTCAAACAGGTGTCTTTCAAATAAGATATGAGTACAAAACCTACAAAGTCAAAATGGAAGAATGGTTAAGCTTGGACGGCCGCAAAGAACTAACAGGACGAACAAAATACGTAACCGTGAAGAAGCGAACGGACGTTGGCGGCCGAATTATTTTAAAATAACCCATACAAAAAGAGTGCTCCTAACAGAAGCACTCTTTTTGCGTTATATGACCTTTGTAAAAGGTCGTTCTCTGAAAAATTCTTGCTTGTCTACTGCTCTGCTCATTAGGCTCCCTCATTCCTTTTTTGCAGAATGGCTAATCGCTGCTCGAGCTGTATGATCATGTACTGACGACGTCTCGCAAAGCGATACACCGAAAACACAATCATGACCATACTGCTCACTAGGATAAGCGCGATCAGTTGATACATCATATTTACCATTTTCGAAACCCGTACCCTTCTATAGGATAGGAATATTATACATGAGATTCTATATTTTATCAGTCGTTTTTACCATTTTTCCACAACCTTTCCTCTTTCAGGGCAATAAAAAAAGGCCTTATCGGCCTTTTTTATCATCCTTTTATGAGCCATTCCCTCATTTTTTCAATATTGTCAATGAGCGGCTTTTTGATCATCCCTCGCTCAAAACGAGACAACGTCGTACGAACAATACCAATTTGTTCGGCTGCTTCGGTTAGATTCAATCCGCGTTTCTTACGCGTTTCCTTCACTAAATCACCCGTTACTTCGAGATCTTCATTATAAAAGAAATGAATCTGTGATTCTTCCGTACGTTTCCGTTGAACGGGCTCTTTTGTTGGAGCAGCTTCTTGGTAAGCTTTTTGAATACCAATTTTCGCTAAGTAATCAAACGGATCATCGTCACGATCTTCTTCCGTCGTTAAGCTCAAGAAATCAAGCAAAGCTTTTTTATCTGTCACAGAGGACGGGCGATCTGGGAGTGCCGTTAATTCGTTTGCATCAATGCGATAGTGCTCCAAAACAGACTGTGGTGGTTGAATAACGACTTTTTGCTTCAGCCAATAATCGATCCATCCTTTTTTTACACCGACAATGGACTCATCCAATCCACCTTCATACTCCCAGTTCCCAATTACCTCATCATCTTTTAACGTATTCAATACCTTTTCGAATCCGTCCTTTGTTCGTGCTGAATAACGGCGATCCACCTTAAACTCCATGACGCTCAGCAAGCCTTTCTCCCCGCTAATGCTATACGGACGTAGAAAGTCTTTTTTTCGTTTTCGAATACGCCATTGCCACGACAGATAGCGCGTTAACCGTTTATGATATTTCTCTTTTTCAGGATTGTATTCGAGTGCCTTTAACGATAAATAGCCAACAGAATTGGTCGAACCGTATAAATAGTTCGCTAAAATTTGCCCTGGTTTTATCGTACATTCATAGATTCCAAGCGGATTATCATGTTTATCGTACAATACGGTGATATTATCCATTAAAAACAAGCGTTTAAATTTCCCGCTCTTATAATCACTAAGCTCTGCATGCTTGCGACGATCGACAAATTCGAGTTCATCATTTTCATCTAAGCGAACCCATATCGCAGCAAGAGCAGCTATACGCTTCATAACTTCTTCGCGTTGTTTTTTTCGATATGTAACAGACGAATTTTTACCGTTTGATCGTCCTTGAAGCTGACGAAGGCTCAATACATCATCAGAATGGAAATTAATCATTGCATCTGGATGATCTGCTTTTTTCATCCAGACGTACGAAATAATATCGAATATGTCGCTTGTCAAATCGTCCATGGACGTGATGGCCTCCCCAATTAAATTTTCCCATATCCCAAACTCTTCTTTTGATAACCCAAGCTCATCGTTATCGTCTGCACGAAGCTGAGCGATTGCTTTCACGTTTTTATCCATAATGTTCACCGTCGGATACGCAGCATTTAAATTCGTACTTTGCTTAAAGGTATTTTTACTAATGGCTTCTCGTAATTGATAAATAAGGGCATCACTATTGGATTCTATGTAACTTTGATTGAGCAAACTAGAGATCATTTCCTGATTGGAGCTTCTTGTATTCCCCTGCTTTCGTTTTAGCTTTTTCGATTGCTTCTGAAAACGAGCCAGGTCCTCTTTAATTGATTCCTCTAGAACAATTTCAATCTTATCGCGATAGCGCTCGATAATTTCATCGATGTCACTATGAGTCGCTTTTGTAATCAAATCTATAATGGTATATAACGCCGCAAATGATTTGGATTCAATTTGTAACTGACCATTTTTCTCTTCATAATCCCCTTGAATAGCCTGTTCCCAAATCGCTACTACGTTCGGATTTAATTGATAGAGCCGCTTTGCCGCAAAATATATTTTCATAATCTTTTCTTCTAGAGTGGGTGTCTTCACGTGCTCTCGCCTGCCTTTCTCTTACTCTCTATGAGCGTGCACACTTTGAACTTCTCCACCATTTTACCATTATCTTTGTCTAACGTGGTCGTCTTGTGAAACATTTCCGTGCACTTTTTTCATTTCTCTGCACACGATACAAGCGGTGCACATTTTCACAAGTGGTTTTTTGTGCACATTTCGGCTGATACTATAAAATCCATAACATTTCTCTATTTATTTTGCACGTTTTAATGTGTGAGCATGTGCAAATAAAGATGCTGCGAGCACGTTTTTATCCCTCCTTCTTTCTACCTATCGTGCACCTTATATGAAATTTCACTCTATTATTCTCCTTGTTTTTTACATAGAAAACGTTTTTTCGACATAATTTTTCCAAAAATAAGGGGATTCATTCGTCTAAATAACCTTTTTATTTAAAAAATGCACGCACGGGCGACGCTACACGTCACGATTATTTTCTCGGGCGACTTCTCTTTTCACATTAACGTGCAAGCGGGCGACTTTTTCCTTCACCTTTCACGTTTCAATATTTTTGTGCACATTTCAAGGTATTACAACGGTTTTTGTGCACATTTTGTGCACAAAACAAAATTCATGCACGCACCTTTCAATCAAAAGGTGACACTTTCGTTCACCTTTTTTTGCACACGGGCGACACCAACCCTCACCAAAACAGGAAAAAGCGACACTACCCTTCACCTTCCGATGCACAATATGAGCGACACTTTCACTCACCTTTTTTGTGCACGTGAAACTTTTTATACGTGCACCTCCCCCAAAATGCTTCTCTATCAATACATAGAAGATGATTACGTTTAATAAGGAACTGTGCACAGGGCGACATCTCCGCTCACCATGATCCTTTTATGGGCGACATTTATCCTCACCTTACAAAAGTTTAACCTTTTTTGACCAAATAGATGTACCAAGGGTTGAACAGGTGTGCGCACCGTGCATATTGCCCCTAATTAGGAACGTAAATTTTATGCACACGCGTTTGATATACTATCACAAATACAATGAGCGGATTATGTCGATAATTATGCTCGAACATATACACATAGAAAGGTGGTGAAACTCATGCACATACTCGCTAACCGTAAGGGACTTCAACATGGACAAAAACCGGACCTATTACGATCAATTATGGATTTATGAAGGCTTTATTTAATATTGAGCTTTCCTATGACTCTGGTGAATCGTTCTCCATTACGAAAAACTCTTCTGAAACGGAAGGTCGCTATCGAAAGCTTCATCATTTAGTACGTGCGGACTTTTATGCGGCTATGCTTCTTCAAGCAGTTTGTCATGCAACAACGTATGATATTAATAACGTGAACTATGCTTCTCTTTATGATGCCCTTTGTATGTGGTATGAGGATCCCATCAGCTTTTATGAGTTTGTCATTTCATTGAAGAAATTTGAGCAGCTTGGTCTCATTACCCTTGCGAATCGAAAAGAGAATGGACGCTTTGATATTCAGCTTCGAATTTTAGAAGAGGATACGTATTTTATCGTTGCTTCTCCAGTGGTGTTTACAAAAGGCTTTACGGATCTCACCCTGTCACATTGGAAGTTATTTTTTGCTGCCCTTCTTCAAACAGGCACAGGAAAAGAAAAAGTTCTCTTCCGCCAGTTCGATAACGAGCAGCACGATAATATGATGCACAAAGGACTGAAACAATTCCTTCATAAACATCAAGCATCCGATGTAAAACGTTTAATCGAGGAGTTAATCACAATTCCGGTATACAACGAAAAGCCGTTATTTATTCGTCCAAAAGAACAGCTGACATACAAATACGAGGGGCGAAAGCTTTCTGTCGCTTATTTCTCTGTACATCCTAGCTGGGTTCTTTCACATAAGAAAGGGCAAAAATATCATTTTCCGATTCAACCCGTCGTGAAATTCTCACGATTTGCACGGTTTATTCAGCATGAGCTAGAACAACTAGGGTTAACTGAGCACTTCACAAATAACATACAGCTCGTGAATGAGCTGATCAGCACGCTGAAACCAAAGGGCAAAGTCCTCTCGCGTCATGTTCTACATAAAATTCGAGAGTACATTCGTGAACAGCACGTTTTGCCTACGTCCCTAACAGACTTTATCCAAAACGTTTCACGTAGCCGCATGAAGGCGACGATTGAAAATTTAGCGCGAACAGAAGGCGTTCATCAATGGATTGCTCCTCATATGAACGGTGAAGTAAAAGAACAGCGAACGGAAGCGTTTGTAAGTCGCATGAGCTACTTTGCAACGCCTACACTGCGTAAGCTCTTTAAAAAGGGATATACATATTTGCAGCGCTACTACACGCGCCTTGCTCTTTATACATCAAATGATTATAAGCATGTGCAGGAATTTGACCACATGCCGATGATGAAGGAAATTCGTAAAACGGCCGCACGAAAAAAAGTGTGCCCTGCTGCCTATGCCGCGCTTGAAAAAGAAGCGCTTGAAATGTGGGAAGCAAATCCAGATTGGGAACGATGGCAAGTCACGAATGAGCTTGGTAAATGGCTTTTAGATCAGCTCGAGCATTTGCCTTCACAGGACACGATGGCCGTACTTCCACCTGGTGTTCAACTTGAAGACATTTTGCTGTCATTCTCGTGATCATGACTTCTTTCATAGCCCAGCCGTACGCAAAGCTCTACTCTTTTTTTAAAATAAAAAGAGAGTAGAGCTATTTGTCGTTGCAAAAAAAGCATGTCTCCTCCATCTTCTATCTCTCCTACTCCTTTTTGCCTTTTAACGATAGCTCATGATCATACAGTTTTTATTGTTTCTCATAAAAAAGCAAAAAAGAATACGTGGATGATGTGGAAAGTGTGAGAAGTGTGGATGATATGTTGAACCATTAACAAATTATTTTCTGCATACTCATATAAAAACAAACAAAAAATCGTTGATATTGTGAACGATGTTCATAGTGTGGACTATTATGGGCTTTCTAGTGAACCAGCTCTAAAAAATCAGGTAAAAATCAGGATTGAATAAACATCAATAATAATGATTCAATATTCATTTGTTTTTTTATGCGCAAATCGCTTCAAACACTATTTAAAATGGTTTTTTTATGAAACGTTCAATTAGTATCTGTTTTTTCATTTTTAAAACCCCTCTCCTCCTTACGCAGGCAAGAGATTGTAGATCCTATAAAAGGATTCTTCTTTATAAAAGGATTTTATTTATATCTTTATATAAGAGAAAAGCTACTTACGTGCATGCACAAAAAAGTCTAGTAATGTGTTCACTACTAGACTTTGTCCACTATATACGATTAAGGGTTCCTTTAAAAAAAGACAGTTCATGTTTTAATAAAAATCCAGCGCGTTTATATAATTGAATAGCACGTATATTTTCACTGTTTACACAAAGCTCGATTGTTTGTATCCGATCAAACGAAAACATCCAGCTTAGCGCTTCATGCAGTAGCTTAATCCCTAACCTATTTCCACGGTATTCATTTTTAACCCCGATGAATTCAATTGCTCCTTCACCAAAATCAGGCTGAACCTCCACGTAAATGTAGCCAGCTAATGTTGATTGATCCGTTGCAACGAACACTTTTTGATGCTCATTGATTCTTTGTAAAATTTCACTTCCCTCATAATATGAAGACGGAAATAGATTGTCATGAAGGATTTGAAAATCGTCATAAAGACTTATTGGAAGCTCTAGCGGTTTGCTACTGTTCACGGCCAGCTGTTGTTTTTCATAACCCAATATGCACTGATCACTTATGCGTTGACAGTGCAGCTCTTCTGCTAATTGTAGCATCGTATGGTTTTCTTTGTTCGGGAACAGATAAAATGTATGAATATCATCTGGCATGATGGAAAGAAGTCCATTCCATAGCATTCGACTTCGCTCTAAATCATGGTCCTCAACAAATGGGCCCCATATTTCTGCACGTTGATTTTCTAGATCAGCATCAAAACCAGCTACGCCGGCTATATGTCCGTTTTGGGATGCGACAACAAAGCTTTCATCGTAAGGCACATCTGACAATTCATGGCGTAAAAAATGTGCTACTTCTTGATCATCCTGTCCGCAATAACCAACATGCGTATTCGCTTTCTTATTGAGTCTTGCCATGAAACGTGCTGCATCTTGTACTTTGTCTGAACTCAGTCTCTTTATCGTAAAGATCGAAACCCTCTCCTTCCTTTATTCGTTAGTCTACTATTCGGCAGATTACGAGGAAATTCCTTTCCCTATTCACGGTTCGTATTCCTTTGCAATCCCTACATAAGAGGAGTATGATAAAGGATAGTACTTATACTTCGATCTAGCACACACCCCGTCTCTACTCAAGGACTCTCTACGTCTAAAACTTTGATAATCAAACTATTAATTTCGTATACAAAAAGACAAAAAAGCGACTGCTTTTTTGATAAGAAGGTGATTGTTGTTGTATTGGAAACGAACATTGCGTATTTTATGGCCAGCAAACTTTCTGCAGGCCGCTGGTATGAGTCTAATCATCCCCTTTCTACCCCTCTATATTCAGCAATTAGGAATTCATGATCATGACAGTATTGCTCGGTGGACAGGATGGATTTTCTCTGCTCAGTTCATTACGGCTTTTCTGTTTCAGCCGCTTTGGGGATCCCTCGCTGATAAATATGGACGCAAGGTGATGCTTCTAAGATCTTCAATCGGAATGGGCGTTGTGACGATTTTAATGGGACTGGTCACAGGACCTGGTCAACTGCTCACTCTCCGTCTCATTAACGGATTATTTTCTGGGTTTATTTCCATGTCCGTTTCGCTTCAAGCATCCGTAACGCCTGATAAAGACTCTGGTCGAGCGCTCGGTACGCTCCAAACGGGTCAAGTGGTGGGGACATTAATTGGTCCCTTGCTCGGAGGGATTTTATCAGAGATTGTCGGATTTAGGGCGGTTTTCTTCGTGACAGGAGCGCTCATTCTTCTCGGAGGCCTTGTGGTCATGTTATTTGTGAAAGAAGATAAACCGAGCCGTCAGCAGGTAGCGAAAAAGCAAAAGGGAGACTGGAAGGCACTGCGCCCTCTTTTACCGGTATTCATCGCCGCAACGATTACACAAATTGCGATGATGAGCATACAGCCCCTTATTACGCTCTATACAAAAACACTCTATACAGGTAGCCACCTAGCGCTGATTGTCGGTCTTGTGAGCGCTGTGACGGGAATTGCTAACCTAATTGGTTCACCTCTCTTAGGCAGACTGGGTGATAAAATTGGTCAGCGGAAAATCTTAATTCTCTCCCTGATTATGTCGATCCTTGCGTTCTTACCGCAGGTATTCGCTACAAGTATTACCGTCTTGCTCGTGGGTCGATTCTTTCTCGGGTTGTTTATTGGCGGCATGATGCCCTCACTGAATGTTTTAGTTAAAAAGCTGGCTCCGAAAAATCTCCAAGGGACGGCATTTGGGATTAACTCCTCTGCACGTTTTCTTGGTAATTTGCTAGGACCGCTCATCGGAAGTACCGTGGCAGCTGCTTACAGCATTCAGGACGTGTTTTTCATTACGATGACGTTCCTGTTTGTGAATCTTATTGCAATTGCGTGGAACCGAAAATTAGATGTTCCGATCGTGCAGACAAAAGAAACGTAAAAAGCTTCGTGCGCTTAGGCACGAAGCTTTTTACGTGGTTATTTTTGTACAAATCCACGTTTTTGGAGTGCAAGATAGTCAGGTGTTTCCTGTAAAAGCTTCTCTAGCCTATCATTCATTTCATGTAGAACGGAAGGCGAATACAATTCTTCTAGCATGTTGTACAGCTCTTGTTCTGCGCGTTGAATGTGCAAATGCTTTTCCATTCCTTTCGCAGTGAGCGCTAACTTGACTGATCGACCGTCGTCATCATTAGGTGTGCGTGAAATCAATTCCTCCTTCACCATTCGGTTAATCAATCGTGACGGGCTTCCGTCTTCACAGATAAGAAGGTTTCCTAGTTCTTTTAATGTAATCCTTTGATTACGTGCTAAAATGCTGATGACCTCTGCTTGTGATGGCGTAATGTCTTCTGGTTGAAGAAGACGTTTGAAAAGCTTTTGTCCGCTTCTTTGTGCAGCTAAAATGAAATAACGAAAAGCTTCTGCTTCTTTACTCATCGTGTCTTCCCCCCCCTTATACAAACAATTTCTGATCAATCCTAGGATCGTGGTTGGCTAAAACACCTATGCAATCAGAGCGCTTCGAAAAGTCGTCTACCCATTGTAATGATTGAAGCGCTTCTTTTTTATTACTCGTTAAACCAGGTAAAAGCTGTTCCTTAAACGACCGACTACTATAACCAACGTCGCTTGCAAGAAGCAGCCACCCGTTTGAGACTTTGGCTAAAATAGACACCATCCCTCTCGTATGTCCAGGCGTATGGACGATATAAAGAGATTCGTCCCCCCACACGTCTACACCACGGTTTGTTGGTCCAAATGGAATATCGGTAAATGTGAATGGTTCAATGGGAATTCCCTTCCACATCGACCGAATGTACCCTAATTTTGTATGCGCTTCTTTCCATTCCACATCGCTCGTCCAAATTTTACGTGCTTCTTTTACATGTTCCAATCCGCTAACATGATCAGCATGTAGGTGAGTGAGAATAACTAGATCAAGATCTGAAGGTTGTATATGTAAAGAAAGAAGTTGCTCATGAACAGCTTCTCCCTTTGGTAGTTTCCCTTGAAACATAGAATAAGAGAATCGCCCCAAATGCTTTTTCTGCTTTGTGCGTATCTCAGCATGCCATCCTGTATCAATTAAGATATTCCCTTTTGGGTGCTGAATCAAATAAGCGGATACCGGCACTTCGATACGTTTCTTTTTGCTGCGAAACCACCCTGTATAAGGCATAGGATGAAGCGAATCTTCCCGGTGTGCAAGGGCTTGGTCTATTGTGACACTCCCTGTATGTAATACATGAATTTTCATTGTATGCCCCCTTAAAATATAGATGACATGTCATCCATATTTTACTATAAATGGAAAAATATATTTTTTTCAATAGTTACACAAATGTATTTGTAAAAATATTCTTGTTGTGCTAAAGTAGGTAGAAATTAGGAGTGAAGACCATGACAGAGGACCAAGTAAACATTCGCATACAACTACATCATCATACAAAATAGCTTTGCTACGAGATTTTTAAAAAATCTTTTATAGCAAGGCTATTTTCCATGAAACCGCATTGATTAAGTATTTTTAATCAAGAGCGGTTTTTTTATTTGATGGTGGTCTTTGCAAACTTATTAACGTTAGAGGAGGAAGCATTATGATGAAAAAGATGGATTATCAAAACGTAAAAGGAACACAGGACTTTTTACCAGAGGCAGAATTGATTCGAAAACGCGTCAAACGAACGCTTGAAGATGTTTTTATGAAGTACGGATGTCTTCCGCTTGAAACCCCTATTTTAAACTATACAGAGCTTATGGCATCTAAATATGGCGGCGGTGCTGAGATTTTAGAAGAGATGTATACACTATCAGATCGCGGTGAACGTGATCTTGCTTTGCGCTACGACTTAACCATCCCCTTCGCTAAAGTGGTTGCGATGAACCCTGGTCTTAAAATGCCGTTCAAACGATATGAAATCGGCAAGGTGTTTCGCGATGGGCCAATAAAAACGGGCCGATTTCGCGAGTTTACACAATGTGATGTAGACGTTGTCGGGATAGAGTCACAAATGGCAGAAGCAGAGCTGATGGTCATGGCGCTCGATTCGTTTAAGGAATTAAATCTGGACGTGATCATTCAATACAACAATCGGAAGCTTCTAGTGGGGCTATTAGAGGTGCTTTCCGTAGACAACGCACACGTAAATGATGTCATTTTAACGCTTGATAAGGTTGAAAAAATTAGCGTTGAGGGCGTTATAAAAGAGTTAAAGGACAAGGATGTTCCAATAAGTGCGATTGACGGCATTGAGCGCTTTTTAACGACGTATGAGGGTTCCTCCTTTTTTGAGCGCTACAAACACAACTCACTAATTCAGGAAGGCCTTGCTGAATTAGAGGAACTGCAAACGTACTTAGACTATCTTGAGGTCAGCGATCAATGCGTATTTCACCCGTTTTTAGCTCGTGGGTTGGAAATCTATACGGGCACCATTTATGAAATCTTTCTGTCTGACCAAACGATCAAATCAAGCATTGGAAGCGGCGGTCGTTATGATAATGCCATTGGTGGTTTAGTTGGTACAAACGAAACGTTCTCAACGGTTGGAATCTCCTTTGGGCTAGACGTCATTTATGCCGCTCTTGAACGAATGGATCAACAACCAGCAAACGAAGGCTTGACTGATTACCTAATTGTTCCCCTTGAAACAGAAAAAGAAGCGCTTCTTCTGGCACGAACGCTCCGCGAACAAGGAAACCGTGTCGAAATTGAGATGACGGGTAAAAAAGTGGGAAAAGCGTTAAATCGTGCAAACAAAGAAGGCATAAAAAAGGTTATCATACTCGGTGAAAAAGAGATCGAGCAAAATCAACTTATAGTAAAAGAAATGGCGACAGGAGAGGAAGTGCAGATGACCTTCGTGTTTTAGTCATCTCAGACGAAATAATACAAGGAAAAAGCCTGGTTTACCAGCAAACCAAGCTTTTTTTCCTATTGAAAAGGTTCTCCGTCTCTTACAGAAAATACACTAGTCCAGCAAGTCCGAATGAGATCACCCCAACGCCTCCAGCGACAAGTGCGATTTTTGTACGATAGTTTTGATGAGCGTTCGTTTCAGAGTGAAAGTTGGCTCGTTGCTGCTGCCCACCTGTCCAAGCTCCGATAAACAGACCGGAAATAACTATTCCGATTCCTCCAATGATGAGTAATACCGTTAGCATCCCCTTCGCCTCCTTCTATCTTTTAGAGGGAATAAATAAGGACGTTCTCAATTTCCCCGCCCATTTTTTCATAAAAGCGCTGTGCCCGCTGGTTGTCTTTGGCCGTTTCCCACGTCATGCGCACAAAGCCGTTTTGTAAGCTATATTCATGACATGCTTTAAATAGTGCAGTGGCAGCTCCGCCTCCGCGTGCCTCTTCGACTAGGTAAAGATCATTCATAACCGTAATTTTTTGCGCACTCGTTGTGCTATATGTAAAATAGAGCGTCGCAAAACCGATTAAGTGACCATGCTCTTCGGCAACAAATTGAATGCCCTCTTGTTGACGGAGCATCGTGTGGATAATTCCTTGCACATGCTCAAGAGGTGGTTTTGGACATTGATAAAAATCCACGATGTATTCATACATCAGAATGGTAATATTGTTCACATCTGGTTGCTGTGCTTGTCGCACCGTAAATCCTGCCATCGTTCTCGCTCCTTCTTCGTTAAGCACCTGTTCCTCATAAGCTGACTGACACAAGATGCATAAACCATAAGGCTGGTTTTTAGTACAGCTTTGTTTTGTATCCTTCTTCAAAATCTGCTTTGAGTCGTTCCGGTGTCATTTCGGGGATTTTAACATGGGTAGATAAAATTTGAGCAGTATTCGGCTGTTCCTCTTCGCGTAACCATGTTGAAGGCTCCCATAAATTTGACCGTTTTAATGCCTTGCCGCAGTGCATGAAGCACTCCTCCACTTCGACTGCAATTCCCATAAGTGGTAGCTTGTCATTTACCTTCATTTTTTCAAGAACGTCCTCATCACAAATAATGCTTGCTTTTCCATTTACACGTAGCGATTCGCTTATTCCTGGAATGAAGAAGATCAGGCCAACGTGTGGGTTTGTCAAAATATTTTTGATGGAGTCACCGCGCTTGTTGCCGGGACGTTCGGGAATAACAAGCACATTCTCATCCAATACGTAGACAAACCCAGGCATATCGCCTCTTGGTGAGCTGTCACAAATTCCCTTATCGTTAGCCGTCGCAATTGTTAAGAAAGGTGAATGAGCAATAAATTGTTGGCAGCCCTCATCTAAATGATGAATGACTTTTTTTGACGCACGTTCACTCGGCGTACCGATTCGTGCACGTAATTCTTCTTCTGATGTAATAAAATGCTGAAAATATGGCTTCATTTGTTTTTGACATCCTTCCTGCTAGTGCGTACGCTACTACTTTATCATATAAAAATCATTTTTACATTATTTTACTAAAATAGTAAAAAACAAAAAAGCCGCAGATGCGGCTTTCCCATTACATGCTAATAAATCCAAACTCGACGAAAAATACAAAAGCAAACGTCAGCAATCCACCAATCATAACGGTATTATGGGTATCTTCCTTTGCATGCAGCTTTTTTAAAAAAAGCGTCAAGTTAACAAACCATAGAACGCCAAGAATCGGAATAATAAAAAATAAGACCACTGGAAGCGTCATCTTTTCACCGACTTTCTGAATGGTTATGGTTGAAGAACTTTTCTTGCAACTTCTCGATCATCAAAGTGAATCGTTTGATCATGAAAGATTTGATATGTTTCATGTCCCTTTCCAGCAATTAAGACAATATCGCCTGGTTCAGCAGCTTTAATGGCTTTTTTAATCGCAAATTCGCGCTGCACGACAAGCTCATATTGCTCTGTGGAAAAGCTTTTCTCAATATCTTTTAAAATATCAATAGGGTCTTCTGATCGAGGATTATCAGATGTAACGATGACATAATCGCTGTATCGCTCCGCAATTTCTCCCATAAGCGGACGCTTTGTCACATCACGATCACCGCCACAGCCAAAGACGGTAATGATATTTCCTGTTGCAAACTCTTTTAGGGACGACAGTACGTTTTCAAGAGCATCTGGCGTATGAGCATAATCAACCACAACTAAAAACGGCTGTTTTTCATCAATGATCTCCATTCGACCACCCACATTTGGCATCGTAGCAAGACTTTTTTGAATGTATTCAAGCGGGATATTTTCAATTAGCGCAGCGCTAATCGCAGCAAGCGCATTATATACGTTAAACATACCGATCAACGGAAGTGTAATCTCCGTCTCTCCTTTATATGTAGTGAGATGAAACGAAATTCCTTTTGCGGTAAGTTGAATGTTACGTGCATGAACGTCTGCTTCCTCATTTTTAATTCCATATGTAATAACATCGACAGCGGTGATGTCTTCAAAATAAGCAAACGCTTCGTCGTCACGGTTTAATACCGCATGCTTTCGTTTTTCAGGATGAAACGTATTTCCAAGCCTTGAAAAAAGGAGCCCCTTTGTGTTTCGGTATTCCTCAAACGAACCGTGATAGTCGAGGTGATCTTGTGTAAGATTGGTAAAAATGGCGGTTTTAAAGTCACAGCCAACGACTCTCCCCATGTCTAAGCCTTGCGAGGTAACTTCCATGATGCAATAATCGGTGTGATGGTCACGCATTGTACGAAGATTTCGTTGTAACACTGGTGGCTCCTGTGTGTTAATATCGGTTGGATGCATGTTGCCATCAATTTTAATGCCGTTGTTTCCCATCAGCCCTGTCTTCAGTCCATAGTCCGAAAAGATTTTTTCCGTAATAAATGCCGTCGTGGTTTTTCCGTTCGTACCAGTAATTCCAATTAAATTCAATTCCTGTGACGGGTGTTGATAAAAATAAGAAGATAGGACGGCCATCGCATGACGCGCGTCTTTTACAAAGATTTTGGGTACGTCTACCTCTACATCTTGTTCAACGACGACAGCAGACGCCCCGTTTCGCACCGCGTCCTTTGCAAAAACATGGCGGTCTTGTAAAAAGCCATCAATTCCACGTACACAAATAAACGCGTTTCCTTCTTCTACTTTTCGTGAGTCCATTTGTAGCCCCGTAATGACGATGTTGTGATCGCCTTCTATTTTAGCTGTAGGTAATACATGTAGTATGTCTTTGATCTTCATATGTTGTCACTCCTGTTCAATACTTGTTTTGTTAGTGTATTGGATATTCCCTTACTTTTCCAATAACAACATCTGCATCATTATAAGCAGTATGACGAGATTAGTAAATCATTCGAACAATGGTTGAAGAAAAAGTGGCTATTTTTAAGGTAGTATTTATCAGGGATCGTACGACGATTATCTTCTTCTATCTACCGAATAGAGTTAGACCTCAAGCGACGATCTCAACTCCTCTATTTTCCGTAATGAATGCATGGGTAATCGATCCATTCATATAAAAAAACAGGGGATGTCTCCCCTGCTTACGAATGATGAAACAATCCGGCAATGAAACGAAATAAAAACCGAAATAGGAGCCGAAAAATGAAAAAAATAAGATTTAAAATAAGTTCAAAAATCCCTTCAATAACAACCTCGAAAAAGAAGCGCCCTACGTGATGATACCATCGCTTCTTTTTCTTTATAGACATATTCATGCGCGACTAGCTCCCTATCTTCAAACTGTAACAGGAAAATTTTAAGAGTAAATGATGAAAAAGGAAATAGTTCGATCGACTTATTTAACGAACAGTGACGAAGTCTATGATTTGTATGTGGGTGATGAATCTGAAAACGGGGGCATTTTTTTAATCACCCAATGACATAGGCCAAAGATGAGTCCAGACATGATAAAAAAGGAATGAAAAAGCAGCGCTTCAGAGAGGAATGGATTCATGTCACCCCAGATGAGCATAATTGCAGCGGTCGGGACGGCAAAGAGCAGCATACATCCAAGTGGATAGAGAAGGCCTTTATAGGAGGTAAATCGCTTATCGATTGCGTAAATGATGACCGTATATAAAGGCATACAGATCGCTAAAAAGATCAGACTCCCCCAGATTAAAACAGCTGTCCCATCGACTAGCGTTTCGTCATACACAACCTTTAATATGACGACGTACGTACAAAAGCCACCAACGAAAGCTAAAAGCGGTGAAATAAGGTAGAGAAGAATATCTCTCATCTGCTGTTCTCCTTTTTTCTTTTATACCATTATATACCAAAATGAAATGTTGGCGATACAGATTAAAAAATTGGGGACGCTAGTAGCGAGGTGTTTTATGATAAAACCATTTTTAATTGTCTTGTTGCTATGTCAGCTTTTTGTCCCCGTACATGCAACAGCCCAATCGCAGACGAATGCGGATATTTTTGATATTGAACAAAACAAGATCATTCGACATGTACCGTTAGATGCTAACGTACAGAAGGACATTACATTTTCCCTTACGCATATAACCGGGGTGTATAAAAAATTTAGGGCGATTCCTACAAGAGGGTCAATGGTACGTGTTCCTGTATCTCCTCCTCTACTCGTTCAGAACCAGTGGTTTCATGGACTTGTTGACGAAGTTATCTTTATTTTTCCTCCAAGCGAAGATCCTTATGTATTACTCTTCGATGATGAAAATCGATCATGTTTTTTCACATTTACCGGTGACACGAAGGAATTAAGAAGCAATTGGGGCATTCAATAAAAAAAGCACCGTACAGTGACGGTGCTTCTCCTCTTCTATTAACCTCTTCCTGCTTGGAAAGAAGGATATTTAGTCATTGCTCCATCAGCGAATAGTGTGATACCAGTGATGTAGCTGGCTTCAGAAGATGCTAGGAAAGCCGCAACAGAAGCGATTTCTTCTGGTTCACCGATGTAACCCATTGGAATCATGCTTTCAACGTCTGCACGTTGTACAGGATCTGCGAATTTTTCAGCATTGATTGGTGTATTAATTGCACCAGGTCCAATGTTGTTCACACGAATTCCTTTTGGTGCATATTCAAGTGCTAATGTTTCAGTCATTAACTTCATGCCGCCTTTACTTGCTGCATAGTGAACAAATAATGGCCAAGGAATCATTTCATGTACGCTAGACATGTTAATAACGTTTCCTTTGATATCATTTTCAACGAAATATTTAAGTGCTTCACGGCTACCTAAGAAAGCCCCTGTAAGGTTTGTTTCGATTACTTGGTTCCAGTTTTCTAATGTTAATTCATGAGAAGGAACTGGGTTTTCAACACCAGCGTTGTTGATCATAACGTCTAATGTACCAAACTCTTCAACCGCTGTTTTTACAAGGTTAATAACGTCTTTTTCGACTGTTACATCACCACGTACGACAACTGCTTGTCCGCCTGCTTCTTCTACTTCTGCTTTTGTTGCCATTGCTTCTTGTACGTTGCTACGGTAGTTTACGACTACTTTCGCTTGCTCTTTACCGAAGCGTACAGCCATCGCACGGCCAAGACCTGTTGATCCTCCAGTAATTACGACAACTTTTCCTTTTAAATCTGTATACATAATGAAATTCCTCCTGATGCGTTTTATATTCGTTCTCAATGTTTTTTAAAATTTGAGAAGATGTTTGAAGTGTTTATTGAACATCTTGTTACTAATAGTAACTCGGATAAATAAAATAATCAATTACTTTGACTGAAAAATAATTTTACCAACAAAGTAAATGAATTTCCAAATCCTTTTAATAAAGAATATTTAGAGTAAATGACATTCAATATTCCTCTACCTACCTCTCAGACTTTTCGTAAATGTTGGTTATTTAAAATAACTAATTAGAGACACAAAACCGTTTCTCGTGCTTTGGTGTCTTCTTTTTATCCATACATGTGATTTTGTTTTTTTATAATCTGGATAATGTTAATAACCATCATTGGGAGGAAGGGGGATGGGAGCTCTCTGCCAAAAGAAGACGGGATATCGTTCGCTAAAAAAATGGAACAGGCAAGAGAATATTGGAAAGGAAATCGTCACAGTGAATTACCTGAGCTATTAATTGACGGTAAGATTGAAGTTGTGGAGATTATGAAGGATTATACGATTATATGCTAAAACGAATGCTAGAAACGAAAAAGACCTTACAAAACACCAATCGTTTTGTAAGGTCTGCACTCATTTTAGCTTATATCCACTCGTTTCCATGTTCTCGAATGAATTCAATGTCTGTTTGATAATGCTCATAGTGCCCTTCATCAACCATCTTTTGAAAAGCGGGATCTCCTTCAGCAGCTTTTCGCTTCATGTATTGGCACAGTCCTTCTAAGCGCAGCATGACCATGTCTAAATAATCTTCTTTCAGCCCTTCTATACCATACGCATCAAAAAATAAGTCCACTCGTTCTTTCTTTTCTTTTGCATCCATCATTGGATCGTAGCGAACTTCTTTTCCTTCCTCCGTATGGTAATGCCTGCTGAGTGGCACACACGTATAGAGCGTATAGGCAATATCCCATAATCTTGGCCCAGGCGCGATAAGATCAAAATCGATTACGCCAACTGGTAGCTGACCGTCAAAAATAAGGTTATAAACCGCAAAGTCATTGTGACAAATTACCTCTGCGCTCTGCGGCGCATTGTCCATTGGCTGCCAATCATCTGAAACAGGAAAGTCACTTACCGCATCATGATAAAGGCGAAGCATGTTGGCAACTTCTTTCAGCGCTTCGTTTGACCACATATAAGATTTTAGCGGATAATTGCCCGCTTCTCCCTTAATAAACGACAGCACTTCTCGATTTTGGTCATCAATGCCTAAAAACTTTGGAGCATGCATGTAGTTTTTTCGCTCAAGATGCTGTAAAAGCTCATGAACCCTTTTGCTGTTTGGCTTTTGCTCTCGGCGCACCGTATCTCCTGAGCGGTAGACGCTTGACACGTTCCCGCCGGCTAATTTTTCTTCGTGTTCCTGCTTATTCATTAAAATTCCCCCTGTGAAGGGATGCGATGACTGTGTCAATAGAGATGTCTTTTTCTCCATAAAAAAAGCGAGATCCACAAAGGTATCCGCTTGGTAATGGGGATTGAATTGTCCACACCATGTATCCCTTGAATGATTGTTAGATCGACAAATAAACGTCCCTTCTATATCAGACGTAGCTTGTCTTTATCTAATTACATAATCATTTCAAGGTCTTCCACATTGGCGTCATTTCCCCTCTCGCTCCATCTCTTATCTGCATTTTACCAAATAAATGAAAATAAGTATAGATCATCCTTTTATTTTTTTCTTATTGTAAGAGATTGATAGAGACGAAGAATCTCAGTAATTTCTTTGTTCCTTGATCCCTACTTTAGTAACAAAGTGACTATTTGAAAATAGTAATAATAGACATATTTTGAAAGGGAATCGATTTCTTATTTTCTCTTAAATTTAATTTTTTGTAAAATTAATATGGTATAATTTGTATAAAACACAAGAGAGGTGTTTAATCCTGCGGACATTAATAAAAGATATGCTTCAGATGAACCTTTCTCACATTGCTGAGAGTTACTGGCCACGGTTTTCACTAGCAGCTTATGCCCTATATGATGACGATACTGTCTATCTTTTTAACCATCCTCTTGTTCAGAAAGAAGTCGATTTTGTTTCCTTTCCGACTACAAAGGAATTTATGGGTGATACGTTAATTTTATATGAGGGTGTTCCTACTGCCATTGTTCACATGGATCGGTATGAAAGGTTTCAAAGCCTTTATTCCATGGTGATGCATGAGTCCTTTCATGCGTATCAGTACATCCGAACATCGATTTCCAGACGAAGTTCAAGGTATGACCTATCCACTGAACGGTGAAAATGCGCAAATTCGTCAGCTTGAGCGTATGGCCTTGCATGATGCTCTTTTTGAAAGAAATCCGGAGGAAAAACGAGCTAGATTACAAACGTTTTTTTCGCTTCGTGAACATAGACGGACTGTTGTTGGAGATTTTTTAGATTATGAGCTGAAAATTGAAACAATCGAGGGACCCGCGTGGTATGTGGAGCTAAAAGCCTACGCTCATCAAAGCGCATGTTCCTATGAGTCGATTGTGAAGAAATATAGCGAGCAGCTGTTAGATAAAAAGAATTCTATTCACCGGCTAAGAGGAAGTTGCTACAGCTCTGGACTTGCGATTTGTTTGTTATTAGATGAGTTTGCTCCGTCTTGGAAAGAAACATTTTTTACTTCCAACCAAACCGTGTACGATTTGTTGAAGGTAGCTTTTCATTACAATGTGCCGAAACTTCCCTCTATTCCTACTGATACAGAGGTAGAGTCGTATATTGCTGAAGCTCACCAGACTCAAATTGCTGAGATTGACTCTTTTTTGAAACAGTCCGGCTACCACATTTTGATTAAAGGGATAACGAAGATAAAAGGATTTGATCCGATGAACGTAGTGATAAGTGCTAACAGACGTCTTCATAAAACCTTTTTGAAAGTTGAGATGAATGATGACATAGTCTTATTTCAACAACCTGTGCTGGTCGAATATGCAGACAATCAAAGCAAAATAGTCGCTTTACATTTTGTTTTAGATCAGCGCCCTATTATACACAATGAGAATACGTTTACGCTCGATGGTATTGGTGTCATCACCGGAATATATGACGACCGTACACATACTCTTACGGTGAAATGAAAGGATGATCACTCTATGCCCTGTCTTGGCTGTCAGCTCGCAAATAAGGAACTGCCTGTCTACGTTGTATTTGAAGATGAGCATGTTTGTTGCATTTTGGATCACGATCCATTTAACGAAGGACACGTGCTAATTTTGCCCAAGCAGCATATTCACGACGTAGATGAACTGAACGATCAGACGTCCCTTGCCTTTATGAAGGCATCTCGTCTTTTATCAAAAGCATTGAAGCGTCTGTTTAATCCAGATGGTATCACCTTTGCTCAAAACGGGGGTATTTTTAATGAACTCACGCACTATCATATGCACGCCGTTCCTCGTTATAAAGAGCAATCATTTGCTGATTTTTATGGTGATAAAACCGTTGTAATTGAACAGGAGAGCGTGTTAAAAACGACGCAGCGTGCGATGCAGCAAGTGATTCATGAGTTAACGATGGATTACGCAATCTAGCTAGGGGGTAAGAAATTTGCTATTGTATTTTTGATGTTGATCGGCTTTTCCTATTAAATGAATGAAACGATTAGGAGCTGATGAACAATGATTTATACTCATTCTTTAGAACACATAACGGCGGATATGCTGACAGGATTTTTTGTCGATTGGCCAAATCCTCCGAGTACGGAAACGCATCTACGTTTATTGAAAAATAGCAGTGATGTTGTACTGGGCATTGATGAAACCACCGGACAGGTAGTAGGCTTTATTACAGCTTTGAGTGACGGCGTATTATCAGCCTATATTCCCCTTCTTGAAGTACTGCCCGCTTATAAAAAGAACGGAATCGGCAAAGAGCTAGTACGGAAAATGTTTGATCGCCTTTCACACTTATACATGATTGACCTATGCTGTGACGATGATCTTGTTCCATTTTACAAACAGTTTGGCATGATGAACGGCAAAAGCATGCTACTGCGAAATTATGAACGGCAGTCTGGAACACGGATGTGAAGGAAATAAGAAGGGCGCTACTTATTTTTCAGCAGCGCCCTTCGTTATCTTAGAGCCGTTTTGAATAAATTACCATTGTTCCCGGAATGGCAATTACCATGATACAAAACAATACTTGAAGTACTTGAGTGGAATTGAGTGTAAAAGGTCCCGATGCTCCCGTTAATAAGAAAAGAAACAGCATGGCTCCGAATAAAACAAAATAATTTACCGTCATTGCTTTTCCCATAATAGCCTTGGCGCGTTCGTCTTTTGGAAATAGATGTGGTGATAAATAAGAAAGAAACAGCTGACTGATTCCTAAGGCTAATAACATAATGGCATCAGGGAATCGGTTGTTTAAGAATGCATCGCTATTTACGTAAATCCCGATTCCCGTTAAAAGAACGCCAATGATGAAATATGTACGCTGGTTATGTTTTGCTTGTTTCACTCTGACTCCTCCTCATAAATAAAAATATCCTCAATGTGACAATTAAAGACTCGTCCTAGCTTAAAAGCTAATGTAATCGAGGGATTATAACGGCCCTTTTCAAGTGAAATAATCGTCTGTCTGGAAACTTCCAGTTTTTCTGCTAATTCATCCTGTGTGAAATGATGCACGGAGCGCAGTTGCTTAATATTATTTTTCAAATTCTTCATCCTTTGTAAAGTTTGCTTTACGTTAAGTATACTTTACATGATAAAGGTTTTAAAAGTCAAGTTAACTTTACATACAAGAGGTTTTCACGGATAATCAAAAAACAGGACGACTCTCATCTTTATGAGAGCCGTCCTGTTTTTATCGATGCTGATAGTGAAGCGGTTCAAAGACCGATTCTTCTCCTTTTCGCACCATTGAAAAGTGATCCACGTTGTAATGACCGTGAAGCACTTTGTTGTGGTGAGCAATAATTTGTTCTGCTTGTAGTACGGTAGAATTACACGTCGAATGACCGTCTTCAATGAGCGTGACGTCAAATCCGTTTACCGTTGCGGTTCTAACAGCTGTATCAATGCAATGTTCGGTTTTACACCCCATGATCACAAGGTGCTCAACGTTTCTTTCTGTAAGGTGTTCAAGAAGCGGCGTGCCGTAAAATGAATTTGTGGCGGCTTTATTAAAGATAGTGGCCGACGTAGGGACATGAATGTTTTCATGAATATGAAAGCCAGGTCCTTTTCCTTCTGCAACATCAACGTCTCGAACGAATACAATGTCAATTTCTTTGGCTAATGCTTTTTCAATAACTGCATTAATCGTATGGATTAGTACGTCTTTTTGATAAACGCCCTCTTCGTGCTCATTTCCTTCCATAAGCTCCTGCTGGGCATCAATAATAAGTAACGTTTGCTTCAAATGGATCACTCCTTTTATGGTAAACTTATACTTTATTCGATTTTACATGCCTTTTTCCTTTAACAGAGATAGAAAAATAGAATGAAAGGGAGTTTTTTGATGAAATATTTCGTATTAACAGATGATGAGTTATGGGACTCTGCAGAAGAATGCATATATGTGTTTGAACATACGAAAAAAGAGAGATCCTATACTGATATTTATTCTCTAGAAGACTTTGCCGCGAAATGTGAATTTATCGAACGCAGTAATGCACATATTTATTGGTATAAGGGGAAAAACGTTGAAGACTTACCTGCTCATGAATTAGAGAATAAAATAAAGGCAAAACAAAAAACACTGCAAAACATGCCTAACAAGGATTTTTTAGAACTAAAATCTCGTTTTTCAGATACCATTTCTCCTTTTGTCTTTCCTGATAATCCATTAAGATACTCATACGCATATGAACCAGATTGGAATGATATAAGAATCGTGATGGAGTGCGAAGACAAATTTTTTGCTCTTTACTATTGGACAACAGCGTAACGAATAACTAGTTAGGAATGATCGATTCGTCATTCTAAGTAGGATATAATAATTAACCTACTTTTCCAAAAAAGATACATAAAGTAACGAGCAAAACAGGGAACGACGTATATGTCGTTCCCTGTTTCGCTACTCTTACTTAAACGTCATTGTATAATCCCTTTGAAACGTTTCGTTTGCTGCTAGACGATTAATGCCGAACTTTTCTTTGAGGTCGCCTGTCGTATCATGCATATCTGCGATACCATACCATGGTTCAATGCAGACAAATGGAGCCATCGTATGGTTTTTATCATCGTATTTTGACCAGATGCCAACGAACGGGAAATGATCAAAGGATACTTCTACACCATGATCTGATTTTTTAGATTGCAGATCAATGCGGCGAATATGACTGTAAATAACCGCGTCATTCACAAAGAGGGAGTCATCAAGCTGAATAGTAGATGGATCAGTGATTCCTCCTTTTTCATGAACGAGCGCATTTTTAAGCTCATATTGCATGACCTTCTCATTTTCTTGTGGCGTAATATGTAGCATATAATCTCTAACCTCTTCGCCTTCTACTAGTGGTAGTTTAAAGGCTGGATGAGCGCCAATGGAGAAGTACATGTCTTCATCGTTTTTGTTGATTATTTCCCATTTAACAGAAAGGGAGTTTTCATTCAACGTATAGTGAATAATGGCTGTAAATTCGTACGGATAGATGTTTTTGAACTGCCCGTCTGATTCAAATAAAAAAGAAGCATACCCTTCTTTTTGTTCGTTAACCTCAAACGTTACGTCACGTAAAAAGCCGTGCTGTGTGAGCGAATATGTTTGTCCATTTAGCTCGTATTGATCATCCTTCAAGCGCCCGACAATCGGAAATAAGACGGGAGCGACTCGTCCCCAATACTCGCTATCTCCTGACCACATATAGTCCATTGCATTTTTCTTGTGGGTGACGCTGCGAATTTCTGCACCCTCTTTTGCAATATGTACCTTGAGCCAATCGTTTTCAATTGTTGTCATGTTATAACCCTCGTTTCTCACGTTTGAACTGCCGTGCTCATTAGTAGTGTAAATCTTTTTTGGCAGAAGTGTCTACTTATGTAGCTTGGTCGTTTTTATTGAGAAATAGACATGTCAAAAAAGGGTTCCGTCATCCTTATGGAAGAATCTCTTTATGTTTGACAGGAGAAGATAAGTTTACAAGAGTAGAAGGCTTTCCGTATTTCATGACTTCATCAATAAACTCCTCGAGCTCTAACACAGAACGAGCGACAAGCTTTACTAAATAACTGTACTGCCCTGCTAGCCGGTGACATTCTACGGCAAGAGGACTGCTCCTACAAAATTCCCGAAATGCCTTGCAGTTGTGGGTATCTACTAAAATATAGGCCAGCACGGATTTTCCTAATCGTTCTGGATTGATGACTGCGCGGTATCCTTCAATGACGCCGTGTTCTTCTAACTTTTTCACACGTTCCTTTACCGCTGGTGTCGATAAATTAATCATTTTTCCTAAGTCCGTCATTGATATACGCCCATTCTCTTGCAAAATAGAGAGGATTTTTTGGTCTATTTCATCCATTTAATGATCCACCTTTGTTTTTAAAGTAAATACGTGAAAAGAACGAATTTTATAAAGTAAAAAGACAAATGCAACGTAAAAATGTCATATCCACTTTATTATAAACGAACTATGATTAAAGAAGAATAACAATTGGAAAATGGAGGAATGGAAAATGGGATTAGAAATGAGAAAGCAATGTGAACGATGCGATACAAAGCTTCATGATTATTCGGTGGCTTATATTTGTACCCACGAATGCACCTACTGCGAAGACTGCACAAAACAGACCAAACACGTCTGCCCAAACTGTCAGGGAGAGCTTGTAAGAAGACCGATACCATCAGGTGCGTGCCCGATTCAAACCAAAAAGGAAGCGGTGCAATGAATAACCAAACCGCCCTTTTAGTTATTGATGTTCAGCACGCCTTTACTCATAAATCATGGGGAGAGCGAAACAACCATCAGGTGGATGATGCAACAGATGCGTTTGGCTTAAAGGATCACCATAACCGTTACTATGATCCTGAGATTGTTCATCAGCTTTCGGTTGCCACTTTACACGACGAGTTTGCGACGATTGTGACGACTTCAGAGATGTTAGCATGGTAATATGGTAGTAACGTTAAAAAAAGGAAGATGAAAAATGAAAACCTATTCAATGACACCTGAAGATCATGAATTAGTGGCAGAAGCAAAAAAGATTATTGTTGCTCGTTATGAAGATGATAAGCATCATGTAGGCGCAGCATTGCGAACAGCGTCCGGTGAGATAGTTTCTGCCGTTCATATCGAAGCATACGTAGGTCGTATTACGGTATGTGCAGAGGCTATTGCGATTGGGAGCGCCATCTCTAGTGGCAAAAAGGATTTTCATACGATCGTCGCTGTGCGCCACCCCTATTCAGATGAAGTGAATCGAGAACTATCCGTTGTAAGCCCCTGTGGCATGTGCCGTGAACTGATCGCAGATTATGCTCCCGAATGTTATGTCATCGTCGAACAAGACGGAGAAATTATTAAAACTCAAATTGGCGAGCTTATTCCGCTAAAGTATACAAGGACGAATTAATGACAAAGGAACAGGTGATGCCTGTTCCTTTTTTATGGTTTCTCTTTGATGGAATGTTTGAAGCATAGAGGTTTTTTTAGAATAAAACCAACTCCCTTTTTGGACAAATCTCACCTTTTCATATCATGTGGTACCTTTTAACAAAATATGAACCTAAACGTTCTGCCTTCTCCTCCCTACACGAGATCATCTTCGGATATCGAAATATTTCATCATTTGGTATATAATTGAAAATGATGGAAAGGAAAGGACGAACAGCATGCAGGATAACCTTGAAAAATATACAGATCCCAAGCAATATGACTACTTACATCGTGTAGTATTACAAGATGTCGAAATGATAAAAGAATATGCAGATCGCTGTAAAGGCCCGATTTTAGAGCTAGCATGCGGAACAGGACGCGCAACAATTCCTCTTGCGAAACAAGGTCATACGGTGATTGGAGTGGATTTACACGCCGGTATGCTTGAGAGAGCGAAAGCAAAAATAGCAGAAGAACGTGTGGACGCATCGTTTTACCAGCAAGACTGCACGAGGCTAAAACTTCCTATTCAAGCCTCCATGGTGTTTATGATAGGAAATTCATTTCAACACTTTTTAACAAATAAAGATCAAGATCACTTGCTAGCAGGTGTCAAAAATCATTTGAAACCCGGTGGGCTGTTTATCTTTGATACTCGTAATCCAGTGCTTCAGGACTTGGCTGTTCCCGACAGATATGAAGTACGGGACACGAATGTGTATAGTCAGGAAATTCTCGAGAAGCACGAGGAAATGTATGATCACGCAACTCAAATATTAACTTGCGAAACCATTCGCTTCGTTTACGAGCAGGATGAGGTCGTAAAAGAAGAAAAAGATCGCATTAAACTACGCTATACTTATCCGTTAGAGCTTGAGCGCCTGCTTTCTCAGCATAACTTTCAAATGGTGGAGTGCTACGGCGATTGGATGAAACGTGAATTTACTGCTCAAAGTCCTCAAATGATTGTCGTCTGTAAATTGGGAGAATCGTAGAATGAATGTAGAGTTAACAAGATTTCGTGTAAAAAAGAATAAAACGCAAAAAGTGGATGAATGGCTCGCCTTTTTAAATGATCATTTATTAGATGTGCTCGTTACATTAGAAGGTGAAAAAATGTATGTGGAAACGATCTTTCGTGAGACCCTAGACGGTGAAGAATATCTTTATTGGTATTCGATCCAAGGAACTGGCGGTCAACAGGTCGAAGATTCTGATCATTGGATTGATCAAAAGCATCTTCAGTACTGGGAAGAGTGCATTGATCCTGACTTTTCCCCTGTTGACTTAAGCACAGAGGTAGTCATGATTCCACATAAGATTAAAGAAAGCATGAACAATAGTTAAGGAGATGGAACGATGAACGCACTGCTTGTCATTGACGCCCAGAACACGCTCCTACAATCAGGGGATTTTCGGAAAGAGGTTTCCGTCATTCGAAAGATGGTGAACGACTTCAAATCTAGCGGTTCACCTGTCATTGTGATGCGACATGTGAGCGAGGAAGAACACCATTCGTTCTACAGAGAAGAAGCAGGCTCTCAGCTTCCTCCCGCCTTACAAGAAAGCGCCGACTATATTATCGAAAAGCGCACGCCAAGCGCTTTTTTTCAAACAAGTTTGGATCAGCTTTTGCAGACGTTAGACATTAAACACGTCTTTATTACAGGCTTTAACATTGAATATTGCTGTCTATTTACTGCGGTTGCTGCATTTGATCGTGGCTATGAGGTGACGCTGATTGAAGATGCCACAAGCACGGTCAATACAGACGAGACGTACGAAATGCCTGGCTTAGACATTCGTAATTTTATCAGTAGTATATTAAATCGTTCTGATGTTATTGAGGTAGTCGAGTATGAAAAATATTTAACGGCCCAAATGGCTAGGTAAACAAAGCGCCAGTGCGTAAATTGCACCGGCGCTTTTACGTATACTCAAAACAAACAACGGCTTTTTTAAGCGATTGATTATAAAACAAATACACTCGGTCCGCTCCGTAAGCTTGAAAATAATAGCCTGTTAAAAAACCAATGTAGGTAAAGGGACGATTATGCTCATCCTTTGGCACATAAAGAAGATTTGTATAATCAAAGATCTCCTCTTCGCTTTCACAGGCCTCTAATAAATCCATTCCCTCGCTCGTAGTAAAACGGATATCATCCATTACGCCGTGAACTTCTGGATAGCTTAACCCCCAGCCACTTTTTTGTTTTTGATCAAAATCGTCCTCTAACGCCTTTGCAGATTCAAATGGCTCTCCAAAACTAGAATAAGGATAAATATGCTGGTGAGAAGCATAAAATGCTTTTCGTGCTCTATAATCCTTGTCATTATGAATATACGCTTCACTAGAAATGGGGGCTTTACTAAAATAGTCCCAATTTCCCTCAAACGCATATTTTCCATCTGCAACATCAAACCCAATCATATCTTCCTTTGTAAAATTTGTATGGAAAGATCGGGTAGTTTCTCCTACACTTCCATCGTATATTTCTTTAACAGATACAATATGAATCCACTCATCCCATTCAGGGTATAAAAATTTAAGGTTAATCGAGCAAAGAGGTAAAAAATGCTTTTTATGCTCCTCTATTTCCTTATTAAATACGTCCTCGTAATCTGGAAACGGTTTTATGCATGTTTGAGGAATAGACATAAAATCTTCTCCTTTTTTATTACTATCTTATCATGTTTTTCTATTTCGAAAGAAAAGTTTTCAGAAAATAGTTGAATGTCGCTTTTTTTAAGTGTAATATTACACTATAAATAACATAAGTAATGTAAGAGGTGCACAATGGATAAGCAGCAAATAGTAGAAACAGTGTCAAAAAAAATACGTCTCGTTCGCCATGAGAAAGGCTTTACTCAGGAACAAATGGCAGAGGTTTTAGGGCTTTCAAAAAAGACGCTCGTTCAAATTGAGAAGGAACGTTCGCTCGCTACATGGACATGTATCGTTGCGGTATGCGCTCTGTTTCGAGAGTCGGAAATTCTTCAAAATGTGCTCGGTGATGACCCATTAGAAGTGATAGAACTTCTAGCACTAGACACGATCGAGATGCCAAAGGAAAAAACGATGGGCGGCAAAGTATGGTGGAAGCTTCTTGAAGAGAACGACCGATTTAAGCTTCAGCAAAATATGGTTAGTCAGCACTATCGAATTATTGATCAAGACCACTACCGTTGGTTTAGCTCTTTTGATCAAGAAGAAGCCTGCGCATATTTTAAAAAGCTTTCAGAATAAGGGGGGCTCTCCCCCTTTCTTTCTATCTTATTTTTGCAAACAGAAATGGTAGCGCTATCTCTTAGAGGAATTATTAAATCGAAAGGAAGGTTTTTTAATGAATTATTCTTCTGTAAACTACTACACGTTAAAAGCATTTTTTATCGGTATTTTCGTTGGAGCTGCTTTCATCACAGGCGTTACGTGGTCACTCATTTTTGGATTTAGCGGATTAAAGGTAGCGGGTATGATTTTATTAGCACCGTTTGCGCTTGTAGCTGTGATCTGTTTTATCTGGGTGCTTCGAAAAGAAAATATTACTAGACAAAATAACTAGATTATGAAATGGAGATGCGCATATGGCTTTTTTAACACGTAAAATGGTTAAACTTACATCCATTATTTTAGGTATCATTGTGGCGTTGTGTGTGATGATTTTAACCCCAGTTGGTTATGTCATTTATGCGTTAAACAACGGAGATCCATATGAAAATTACGTTCTAGATAAATACGTACCAAGCTATCTTACAGAGCAAGGCTACGAAGAGAAGGATATAAAGGAAAAAATTATTACGTACCTTGGGGGAAATGATTCTTATTTTGAATCAAAATATCGCGTAGAATTTAATGATGAGCCCGGTGTTTATTATTTTTATGCAGTGAAACTCTATGGAAAACAAGTCAGCCAGCTTTGCTTTCAGGAATCTATTTATGATCCGAGTATTAAAAATCATATTCCCGAAACAGGGCTACATAAAGAAAAAAATTGCACAAGCAGATAAGTTTCTAAGAGGGCCTCTGTATTTATTCAAGCCCTTCTTCTTCTCCTCCTCTTCATATGTTTCTACTAGTAAACGATAAGCATCCTTTCTTTTTAGACAAGATCATCCCATTACATATATTTACAACTTCTAGGTCGTTTTCTATACTGAAAGTAAGGCGCATTTTAGCATATTAAAAAAACTGAAGAAACAGATTTAGTCATAAAGGAGATTATGAGATGGACATCCGTATTCCTACCCCACTAGATATCCCGCATATAACAGAATTAATGAATCAGTTAGGCTATCCAACAACGATTGAGCAAATGACAAAACGCTTTACTCATATTCAATCCCTTCCCCATTATCATACGTTAGTTGCCGAGGAGGATAAGCGAGTCGTCGCGTTAGTTGGATTATCGACGGGCGTTTTTTATGAGCTTGATGGAGTCTCTGTGCGGATTGTTGCATTTGTAGTCCATAAAGAATATCGCAGGCGTGGAATTGGTGAGAAGCTACTGAAGGCAGCTGAACAATGGGCTATTCTACAAGGAGCTACTGGTATCGGCTTAAATAGTGGAAATCGCGAAGAGCGCCAAGCAGCTCATGCTTTTTATCGAGCGCTTGGGTATGAAGCAAAAAGCAGGGGATTTCAGAAACAGTTAAGAAAAGAATAAACGGGAGATTTCAATAAGTATTTTGATGGTGGATTTAAACGTATATGATCAAGTAAATGATTTAAATAATCGAGAGATCAAGATGCTTGAAGTACTGCTTCTCAATTTCGCTTCCTCGCTTCCTACGCGAATGGGCAAGTAACGGCGAAAATATGATGTTTAACTCATTAGATAAAGATGGAGAAAACCACGTATTTAGCTTCTAGTTTTCTTGGCAAAAGCCAATTACCTCCGGATACTTTGATCAATTAAAGCAAGGAATCATCAATCAATTTACAACAGCGGTCGAAATGTGTGAGCTAAAGCAACCTGAAATTATCTTCTTGAAAATTGCTTTTTCACTTACAAAATAACATAAAAAAATCCCTTTATTTACAAAAGGGATTTTTTTGTACTTAATTAACCACCTATTTATTTAGCCAACAAAATAATCGTGTAAAAACGCATAGAAGGTTGGCCACGTTTCCTTTAATTCCCCTTTTGTAAGCAGCTCATCTCCCCCTTCAAAATCTACCTCATATACTTGATCCGTTACACTATCAAGTACCAATACGGCGTTTGCTGACATCTCGCTAAGGATGAGGTATTGTGTAGGAAATGAATGTTCTTGACGAGCAATTTTTGTATAGGAACAGACACTGTTTTCTTCCATTAAGTCTAGCAGCTCGTACGGAACGTGTTCTTCCCAAAAAGGACCACAGTATTGCTGATAAAATTCGCGAAATACCTGTGATACTTTGACATCTAAGCTAGCAAGTGTTTCCGCTACTTTATACTTGTCTTGGCGTTTATAACCATCTTCTTTTAAAAGTCCGCTAATTGATCAGGTAGTATATGCAACATAGATCTCTCCTAGTCTATCTTTCTTGCTGGTTTATTTGATCATCCATACCTTTAAAAAATACCGAATGATACGCGATCACCTAATGAGCGAAAAACTCTCTTGCTAAATGATTTATTCTGTCAGGCTGCTCAACGACTGTCCAATGCCCACATTCTTGAATTTCTGCTAGCTCTGCATGCGGAATATATTGAAGTAAAAGTTCTTGAATAAGAGCTGGCGTGATCATATCGTCACTTCCTTGTGCAACCAGTATCGGAACAGATGATATCCGAAATAACGTATTTGTTACATCATACTGCGCTTTCATATCACTACCTAAAATGCGGTTTACATCACCATTCATTTTGGTCGGTTGCCTCCGAGTGAGAGCATCCCTTGAGAATAAATAATGTGGATCAAGCACCTTCAGCATGGCATCAATTGACAAGAGCTTTGACTTTATTCCTAGATGAATGAAAAACATTTTAAGCTTGTCAGCCGTAGATAATCGTTTTAACAATTCGCTTTCAAACGCAACAAGACCTTCTGCTGTTGCCCCAATGGCGGCGGTTAGAAATAGTTTGTTCACTTGATGTGGGTAGCTCGTTGCATAAAGCAATGCAAGCATAGACCCCCATGATTCACCGAAAAGATTCATTTTTTCAAAGCCCAATTCTTTTCGTAAAGCTTCTAACGACTCCATTTCTGCCTTCATCGTATACTGATTATCAGCCGCCACTGAGGATTTTCCGCACCCTCTCTGATCATAAAGAATGAGCTGAAAGTGCTTTGCGAGTGGAAGAACGTGAGGAAGAAAAAAGCGATGATCACTTCCGGGACCACCGTGGAGAAAAACAATTGGCTCCCCTTTCCCAATAATATTGACATGTAAGGTCGTGTCAAAGATTCGTATCAATCGACTTTCTTGATAATCGCCACACATAAATGGCCCCCTGCTTTTTCATGGATTTTCTGTTCATATGTAGTGAATTTGATGCCTAAGATCGTACGTGTCAGCCAAGTTTTTTTATTGTAAATAAAGTATTGAGTGGTTTTATATTTCCTTATGATAAAGCTTAGAAGTTAACGGGTTGTCTTTTCTAGAGGTGGAATCAAGTAGTTACTTTACGTAAAGTTCCAATCGTAAGGTTGTAGCGGAAGATTTACTTTCTTTTAAAAGGGAACAGGCTCTCCCGTTTCATAATCGTTAAAAAAATTCTTTTTTATAGCGAATGGCAAGATAAATGGCAGCAGCGAAAAAGACGAACGAGTATTTGAACAAGAGGAAAATTTGCCACATATATTCTTTCGGAAAAATGATGTCACACAGGATGAATACACAAAGCATAATGTAAGCTGTTTTTAGTGAGATTCCCATTGTTCTTTCATCAGACGGCCCCATTTTTCGATGAAATACGTATGTGAGAATGGCGCCAACAACTAGTAACACAAACCCACTTCCAACAAGAATGTTCCAATTCCCATTGGAATGCTCAGCCCAAGATCTTATAGGTTGGAAAATGGCATGATGAATGTTTGACATAAAATTAATCGTCATTTTGATCATTTCCTTTCACATAAGTAAAAATTTCATTTACATCCACGTTGAAAAATGCCGAAATTCGATAGGCTAACAACAGAGTTGGAACATAATTTCCCTTTTCCATTACAAAGATGGTTTGTTTTGACACGCCGACTTGATTTGCTAACTCTTGCTGAGATAGTCTAGCAAGTACACGATATTCATACACCTTATTTGATATGGAATCACCAATATCCTTTTTCATGAGCATCACCTCTTCATTTGAATTGTAATCCATTTACTTCCAAAAGTAAAGTGAACTTATACAAAATTTATAAATATCTTTATTTTAACTAATATTGATTTGACATATTTAAAGTGAATATGTATAAAAAGCCCAACGAAATGGTTGATTTCGTTGGGCTTTGGATAAAATGCGCCTAGCACTTTTTCATTATTTATTGGCAATTAGCTGCTACTCCGCTTTTGAAAATTCTTCGATCATTTAACAGTTTGTGTTGAAGTAGAGGGACAATAAACAGCGTCCGATATGTCTCGAAAAAAGTCACACATTGTTTCAGGATAATGAAACATTGAGAAAATTTCTTTGATTGCTCTAAACATCTCTTCCTTTGAGTTAACCTATTTCGTTATATCATATTCTAACGCTTTCTCATCGCAAGTAAGATCGTGATCATCTACGTGAACATGCCAGTCGGCTCCTTTTACAACGTTGCGAATGTTAGAGAGCAGTGACGCCCAATAAGTAACCCCATCAAACATGGCCTCTGCACTGTTACTTGGCAATTGAGTAGATCCTTCAAATATAACATCAGGATCCGTTGGACTCTTCGAATCATACACGTAAAAACTTGTCCAATTGTAACCTTGACCTGTGTTTAGATATTCTTCTATCTCTTTATCAACAGAATAGTTTTCGATTAACTGAGTAATGAGGGCCTGCTCAGATGAAGTGAGCTTTTGCTTTCTTGTCGCTGTGTAATAAATGGATACGCTCATTTGGATTTGCTCCTAACTGTTGAGAAGTTGCGGTCATTTATCAATGAAAAACGTTTTGTTAGAAAATCTAGTGAAATGAAATGTTTAATAACTTTACGATAGTTACTCATCATTATCCCCCAATCATGACTCAATAGTTGTTCGATCTAAAAAACGTGAAGGACCTTCCATGCTCATTTTTGCAAGCCGTCTTCCTGCTCGTTTAAAGAAAAATTCATCAGCAAATTCCTCTGATTGAATGGGATCGAGCTGATTAATCACGTTCTTTTTTTTATCATATTCAATCCGACCCATTGCACCCTCGTTTGGTCCATAACGATAGATCACTCTGTATTCGTCTTCCTGCTCTTTGAACATTAATACAAAGACTGCCATAAGAATGCGTCCTCCTTTCCTAAATAGAGAGTGATGTATAGACGATAGACGTAATCTTTTTATTTTATCATTTTGATTTAAGTTAAACGGAATGTTTCAATCATCCTTTTACGTCTGTGTATATTTACTAACCCATCATAGTTAGGTAATCTAGTGTAAGAATAGAAATCGAAAGAAAACTTAACGAAGCAGGTGGAATCTTATGTTACCAAGCGTTATTCGAGTAAAAGGTTTTACAAGAGAAAATAGATACGAAATGATTGATTATGCGGTAAATAGCATTCAGACGTGTGGGGGCTGGGTAACAAATCATACGATGTATTCCAACAAAATAATTGTGATTAATTTTGGAATAGAAGCAAAAGGAGTAAGAAATCTATTGCATTTGTTTAATCAAAACGGACTAGTTTTATTTGCAGAAAGCAGCCAAATGATGAATGAATTTTCTGAGTACATCGTAAAAGGTAAGGAAGAGAAGGAAATAGTGGGTTCGATAAATATTACGTTTATCAACGATGAACCACCGATAAGAAACGAGGTTCCTCCTATTCCGGGTTGAGGTCCTCCTTGAGTAGCGGTCTAATCGTTTAGAAATGTATTTTCATGATAGCTGCTGCTTCAGTATTTTCGCTGCTTCCCTTTTAGTTCTCCTGTTTCTCATTGTAAGACATATTAAGATGCGTTTTTGTTCGTATCATATTCCCTTTCCCTTTCCCTTTACCTCTCTATCACCTTACTCGTTAAAGCTATCAATCTCTTCTTTCCAAAAAGCTGTTTACGAAACCAGCCTTGTTTTATGTTGTTTTTTTTCGTTGCCCTAACGCTTCAAACCATGCTTTATCGTTCGTCGCAAGCGCAAGGTGTTGAAGCGCATAGAGGTCGCTATCGTCTAGCAAATCCGGCGCTTTGGTCACATTTTTCACTTTGAATAATTGCCTTCGCCATTCATTTTGTTTAGCTCGAAAATATACCCGAAGCAATGGACCTCGTTGGATTTTGCTTTCCTTTTTCTCCAAAACGAATCCGTAATAATCTTTTACTATCACCCATTCGCCAATCTCCATGTTTTTCACCTCACCTTATGTATCACTTTCCCAATCTTCTAAACATTTATGAAATTATTTTAAATCTTATGACCGTAAAAATACTTTTGTCCCTTCTCCCACTCTATATTTGAAAGTTCATTTATATAATGAATGAATTCTTTGTAATTACTTGCACTAATAATTGTATTGTAATCCCCAGGTGCTTTTTGACCAGTCCAAATTGATAATAAAGATGGTATTAATGCCATTTTTAATGGCTCTTCACTATTTGTAGCAATCAGAACCCGCTCAATCAATTTTTTAGCTGCGTCTCCAGGAAAAGACAATCTCTGTCCAAAATAATAGCTATTTGCATCCTTTCCCTGACAATAATCAAAATAAAAATTGCCAATTTCACCTATAGTTGCATCCTCACCAATTTTTTCTTCAAAATTAATAAAAGAATCAATAGAGTCTCTTAAAATAGTAGCTGTATCACTTACTCCCTCCCACTCTTCAAGTAAAGCCAATAAATATGGAATTACCTCAAGTGAAAGCGAAGTTGTAGCTGCTGATGAAAAGGTATCTACGAGTACTTCAGTTGCCTCATTGAGGAAACGAAGATTATTGGAATTTCGTAAGTCTTCGTGTGTTGCGACAGATAAAAATACTCTGATACATAAATTTAGAACGGATTCATCTTTCGTATAATTCATTAATTGAATTAACAGTGGTTTTTGAGTGAAGTCACCTGTTTTGAATAATTCGATTACGTTAAATAAAACTTCCGTTTCTGTTGCAGATGTTAACATATTTTCTTTTATCTCTGATTTAGCTAAAGTTGGTTTTTCTCCAAACCATATACTATTCATAAGGTTTTTCGTCATATATGCACCTACTTTCATTCATCCCTAAACTTCAACTGAGAAATGAGGATCTCTAAACTATTTGCTATTTGTGTGTACTCATGTAATTCAAAATCTTCAACAAAAATTTCACCCGTGTTATTATTTAGCACTATTAACATTCCATCTGATTCATAGCCGATTGGGACATATTGAAGAATACCCCCTTTTAATTCTACATGGTCTTTCACAAGTGAAATAAAATAATTTGGTTCAATTCCTGGAGCTACAGGATGTAAATGAATATTATAAGAGTTAGTCCATCCCATCAATTCTAAAAACCAATATGAATTAAAATATTGCTTGACCGAATCATGTAGCTGAACGTGATATTGAGTCTCAATTTCTTTAAAGGTAGATGCTTCTTTTTTTTCTATTGGTTCCCAAGAAATATATCCATCTTTATCCTCTTCACCGTAATAGATGAAGCTATCCACATCTTCATTCCATACGATTCGTGGCAATGAATGATTAAATTTCATCCATTCATTTGTAAATTGTGCAAAATACTCTCTCATTGTCTCTTTCATGTTTTAATTCCTCCTTCATAAGTTTTTTCTCCATCCTATTTATGAGGAACTAATAAAAACATCGATATCATTTTCATTTAATACTGCTTTTATTTCACTACCTTCAAATACAACGATAAATTCATTTGGCAGAGCAAGAACTTGAAGGATTGCCGGTCTAATTTTTAATAATTCATAAGCATGTAAGGCATATAAACTTGTAGCATCAGTATCTTCTACAGAACCTATATACCAACCAGAATCGCCTTTTTCCACATCTCCAATTCTTTGCAAATATATTTTCTCGAGATCTAGTACACCTTTAGAAAGGATGATCTTATCGCTGAATTTTATTGACAAACCATCAACATTTATTCCTTTCAAAAAATGAGTTTGCTCAAGTTGTACCCATAATGATAACGTTAAATCTTCGGTTATGTCTTCAAATGGATTTTTAGTGTAATCAGGAGCAGTTAATATAAAAATTCCCGGTTCTCTTTCGTGTAAGTAGTAGACGGTCCAACCAACCTGTATGGAGAATCCGTGAATGAATTTATGAGGACCTATGTGTTCTAATAAAGCAAATAATAGTTCTATTTGAGATTCTAATTCTCTTTCCGCGTTTACAAGGATGGTCTTGTCCATAATGCGCTTTTTAAAATTCTTCATTACCTCACCCTCTGTTCTATCTCTCCTTTTAAGCCTTCGCTAACCGTTTTTCCTCTTTTAAAATTTGTAGTCTACTAGTTTTATTTGTTGGCTTTGGAGATGAATAAGTGCTTTTACTTCAATTTATTCCTTCTAAAAAATTCATAATATCATCTCTTCTTAGTGAGTTGTTACTATTCTTCAAATAATAGGTGAACTCTTTCACCACGATTTTATTTCTTTTCTTTATGCCATAAAAGCTGCTTAGAAATTGGGGCAATATACTTTCGTCTATATTTTCTATCGGTGCAGGCAAATATTCTACATGATCAAACTGATAAGCTTTCCAGCTAGTAAAAGATATTGCATCTACAACACAACCCCAAACTAAGTTCTTCAATGGTTCTTTCTCATCTTGCATTTCCATAAATAGCCCTGTAAACTCCGTTCCATCATCCAATAGCTCATAAATGTCATCGCCGGAATGCTGCTTGTTTTCCACCCACTCCCAGCAAACTTTCATAGCGTCGTTTATATGGTTATACACTGAAGAAGACATTAATAAATCGACAACTGTTTCACTCAACCCCAGAAGAAATGCAGCTTGTTTATTTAATTCTAATGTTTCAAACGTATGCAACATAATCTCATCTCCCCCATTGATATAACGAATAGTCGATTTTCTAAGATCATCATTATATTTTCAGGCTCTAAAAAAGCACCTGTCGTCTCTTCACGGAAATCAAGGACTTTGTGTTCATGTGTTTCTAATTTTTTAGGATTAGCTATAAGTTTTGTAGTATTGTAAAAATAGGATGCCCCCTTTTATGTATGATGAAGTAGCTACAATAGCTAAAATCCTGATTGTAACCCTATTTCTGGTTTACTTATTCTTCATCAAACATTAAGTCATCTGTTTGTTCTCTATCTCTTTCAATTCCTTCTATCGTTTTAACTAAATTCTTAACGAGTAGGAGTGTAATCTCTTCTTCACCTTCATAAATTTTAATGCTTGCTCCTATTCGAATCAATTCTTCAGCAGACAGTACTAAACACTCTAATTCTCCTTTATTACTATAACTACATTTAATAACTGGTTTGCCCATGAGGATGTTCTCTCTTATGTCGCCTATAGATTTAGATGTTCTTCTTCTTAACAAAGGAATATGCTTGTTAACATTGTAATCGTTAAGGACTACTAAATGAATTGTTTCCATCTTTACCATTCCCTCTTCCCTAATTTTTTAAGTAAATGTTCTTTATCTTTTTATACGAGCCATTCCTATATATGATAGAATAGGATATTCCTTTAGCCGTTAAACAGGCTATTTAGCAGCACTGTACATACGCGATGTGCTTTTGGGGCTTGTCCGTTAAATTAGTTTTTTAGCGTGATTTACTAAAAAGATTGCTGATAGCTTTAGGAATGAAAAAATATGTAAAGACAGCACAAAGAAATGATTTGAGCGGGGTGTGTAAAAGTGTTATATGATGATAACTATCATTTGCATTTAGGTTATTATGAAAATGACTTTGATTTAGAAGCTGTCGCTTTTAAAAGACAATCACAAAACATTTGGGACATCTTCTTTGATTTTGAGCAATATGATTTGAAAAAACCTTCCCAAGGGAACGAATTAAAAGGATTTGGCACAAAAATCTTTTCTATTGAAATTGAGGAACTTGATGATCATTGCGGTGGGAAGAAATTTGAACAGTGGTTATTAAATTGCGGAATCGTATAGAAAGCTAATTGTATTAGCTTTCTACATTTGTCTGTGTTAAATTATACTGGTATTTAGCTGCAAACTTATCATTTTACACATTATATATTAGTTTGATTTCAGTAGGCATGTCTTTTTCACATTTTTGGAATACTACTCCAATTTCTTCGCCATCTTCACTTACAATGTATAGACACTGAAACATTCGTCTAGGAGCCATATCATATCTCCCTCTTCCAAATGCATCCTTAATCCTGTGACGTTGTGCAAATGATCAATAACCACTGCTTAGATAAGGACGTAATTCCTCCCCGTTTTCTAACACAAAATGATTTAGAGGACGACGTCTTGGTAACCTACTTGCGTCACTTCACCTTTTTTAAGACAAATACCTAACCCATTTTCCATATCCCATGTGCAATCAAATGTAAGTCCGATATCAAAAAAATTGATCAGATCATTATCTGGCACAAAAATTCCAACTAAGGTTATTTGTTTAAGAAGCTGAGTAGCTGTCTCTATTAAGGGATAGGTTTCGTTAGGCTCAACGTCATAACCAAGTTCATATCTTTCCTGTTTGTAGTAGTCTAATATAGCCTTCAAAATACTTTGTTGTAGTTGATCCCACTTTTCGATTAAAAAGTTATATGCACCATATTGTCCTGCTTCAAATTGTTCTTCATCTTCTCCACTGACAATTACCGCAACTCTAACTTCAGTTCCAAAAAAATCCATATTTTTATATCCAATCCAGTCGTAACCATTAAACTCAAGTTCTCCAAAAACCGCATCATTCATTTTCATTTTCTCTCCTCAGCAGCTTATCAACCAATAAATATTCCTTGGCCACTTCTATCAATTGATCAAATTTATTCTATTGTCCACACAGAATCAGTAATGATATACAAATTCTTAATAGCAGCTTCTTTAGCTTTATATGACCTCATATGCATTTTACTTTTAATGTTTCCTATAGTTAATGAAGTTTTCAAGTTTATTCTTCACATACTTGAATAATTTCTTTTGGGGTAGATTTTAAGATTAGCACCTCTGGTTTTAAATAGGGCTCCGTTAGTTAGTAAATAGTCTCCAAGTGGCATCATACTTTCTCAGTACCGTTTGATCCAATATTCAATGGCTGATCTATTACCAATATTTAAAGCTTCCTGGTATTTAATTATTTCTGTATTTTTTCTTTTCTTCTTGTAATGTTAATTCTGTACCTTACAAATTAATTAAATTGGATCATGTGGAAATTCAGAATGATATTTATTTATTAAAGCCTTATCATCCGGTTCTTCGCCTAAGTACTTATTTTTCCAAATCGCCATTTGGTCGCTGAAACTATATTCTGTATCAAACCAATTGGTATAGTCAAAATGAACAGTTAGTTCGCCTGTTTTCTCTAGTTTCAGCGTGAAAGAATACCAAAGTTTCTGATCTTCCCTTTGAAAAACGTCTCTTACTTCTGCTGATAAGAAATAAAGCTTTCTTTTATGTAATTTAAAGGATTTTTCGTCCACGTGATACTTGAAGGGGATTTTGAGACTATATACATGCAAACTTGGATTGGATGAAGGCTGATAGAAGAAGTATGTTCCTCCACCATCCTCTGAAATTTGGGCATAATAGTAAAATCTGTCCCATTCTTCTGGAATCATTTTATGGACGGTTTCGGCGATCTTTTTATATAAATCGTTCAATCTTTTCTTCAACTATTTCATCCTCTCGATTTATTTTCTGTAATTTAAAAACTTAAACCTCTCTACCTCATTCATCATAAGCGTTTGGAGCACATTGTTTTTGTAGTCGCTTAATTTAACACTTACACAGCGAATAAGGGGTGCTTACCTAAAGTCATATTGTTTTATCGATAATAAAAACCTTAAATGGTGGGTAGCCAATCAAAACTATCACGTCAATTACTCCTCGCGTCTAACCACTGTCTAGCTTCTCCACCTATTAGGATGTTTGGTCGTTCTGGAGTTCCAATATTAATACTTTTAATAAAAGCTTCTTCTAACCCTTGAATCCCCGTTAGGTTAGCTCCTTTTAGTAATACATTTTCAAACGTCGATTCGCTTACGTCTGCATTTTGAAGGTTTGCATGACGAAAATCTGCATGATCAAAAAGGGCTGCTACTAATTTTGCATCACTTAAGTTTGCATGATTAAATGTAGTTTTAATACAATCACTCTTAGCAAATCTTGTATTTCGAAGGTTTGCGTTTGTAAAGTTTGCATAAGAAACATCTGTTTTATAGAAATCCGCATTTTCTAGATTCGCACATACAAAGCTTGAAGAACAAATAGTTGAAGAATACATTTCTATATCGATTAAATGCATATTATTAAAGAGACAATCTGTAATATGTGCCTGATTTAATGAATAGTTCATTAAATCCACTTGGGTCAACTTTACTTCATCGAGAACTAACTTCTTGCCTTCTAATCCTAGAGAATCAAGCCAAATTTTATGTAATTCTAAAAGATGAATTAATTCTCTTTTATTGAGATTATTAATTATAATTCCCCCTTTAAGGATACCAAATATTCCTTCTTGTTGTACTGCCTACCCTTCAACTCGTAATCCAAATAATAATGTGCTGTAATGAGCTTTTGGTATTTATCTATATTTTAGGAATAGCAATTGAAATTCCCGGTGACTCATTGATGAGCATATCTGAAATACTTGGGTTTGCTTTTTTTAACTTGAATATTTGAATTTTTGTTAATTCAGGGGTAAACGATATATCTTGTGTTTTGAAATCCACCTTCGCAATTTTGTTTTGGAGTTTAAATATAAAAACCTTCCATTCTTGCAACGAAGAATTCAAAACTTCCTCCGGGCTTACTAATAGTCGATATCCATCGGCATAATGGAACATTAATAATCCCGTTCCTAAGTCACAATGGTTGTTTTCAAGAATAGCATTTGGAATATCCAATCCACTATTCCAGTTATAATGTGCCGCAAAACAATGAAGGATAATGGGATTCTGTACATTCTTTATTCGACTTATTGTATCCTCTTTACTTGTATGATAAAGTAATTCCTTAAGTAATCTAATATCTTTCTTGTCCATTACACGTTCCCCCTTTTGTTAACGTATTTTCGCTTCTACAATACTGGTAATAGTTTGTTCCTATTAAAAAAGCACTCGTTGCCTTTAGTCGACAGTGAAGTGCTCTACATTTAACTAATACTTTGGTGGAAATTCCAATTTTAAATCGCAACATCCTGATAACCTATTTGCGCTACTTTTTCGTTTAATAAACGGATTCCTACCCCATTCTCTATATCCCATGTACAGTTAAACGTCATGCCAATATCTCGCTCGTCAAAAATATCTGCATATGGAACAACAATTCCGTCCAACGTTATCATTTCTATTAGTTGATCTTGTGTTTCAATAGGTGGGTAATGGTCGTTTACTTCTATGTCATAACCCAGCTCATGTCTCTTTTGTTTGTAGTATTCGACTATTGATTGCAATAAATTTTGCTGTAAGTATTCCCAATTCAGTATTAGTGATTGATATGCAGCATATTGTTCTTTACTAAATTCCCCGTCTTCTTCACCATCTACCATCAAGGATATCTCACATTCTTTTCCGAGAAAATGAACGGTTAGATCTTTAACCCAACCATACTCGTATTCAAGTTCACCGAAAATAGGATCATTTATATTCATGTTACCATCTCCTCTTTTTGTGGATAGACACTATGCCGTCATAACTTGTTTATTTTATCTAAGCATGTTATTTGGGTATTTATAAAGGGCCTAGTTATCATATACCATCCTTTTAAACGCCACCCACACACCTTGCCCCACGTTTTTAATAAAAAAATGCAGTGAGGATCTTATGGTTAAATTAACTACTAGAACTTACGTAGACTTTACCTAATGCCGCAAATGTCTAAACCTTGTTCCGCTTTACTTCCTCAAACCATTCATCCGTAAAATCCTCAGGCAGTTTTGTGTCATGGATGGTATGTAACAATTCATACTTGTATGTAGTTATAAACTTTCCACTCTTCACATCATAGACTAACTTCATTTCGATTGGCATTGCTTGCTGGTATTCAATACATAATAATTTCATTTTTTTCGATGTCTTCACATAGTATACGTAGAACCATTGATTGACGGTTTCCGGATACATCATACTGTTCATCTCGATCTCTTACTGCGTCATTTACTTTGTGACACTCTACATATGTGTCATTAATTAAGTAGAAAATCTCACTACCCGTAATTCCTTCCGCATGAGAGGCATAAATATATACTTCATCTGCTCGATCTTCAACATATTCTAGGCAGATCGAGATCATATCGCCTTGCAACTCACTAAACTGATCTTCAAATTCTTTCACTCTTTCCATTTCCTAGATACTTCTTCCAAGCAGCATTTGGAGAAAAGGTAACGCCCATCCGGTCCTCATCAAAACTGGGTATAGCCATTACTTGAGTTGATTTTAAGTAGTCCATGACGTTCAACCAACGATCTAGCAATGTATTAATATCACGATCCGATAGATTATCTAAAAGATCGATGCGAATACCACCCCAATCTAGTTGAGATACGAAAGCTGGGCTATTTAATAAGAATTCTTTATCAAACATTTCTAAAATATAGTTACTAAAGTATGTTCTAGCTCCTACCCCAAGGGGACCGTTAGGAAGAAATCTAACCGGTATGGGTTGTGAAGATATCTCCATCCACATTTGTAATTGATCGTGCTCACTATTCCAGGGATAAGCTAAAGGCCAAAATATTTGGGATACTCCGAAACAAGGTTTAGCAGTTTCTGCGATTTGATCAGATATCTCAAAAAAAGCGGACCAAAATTTTTGAGGTATTGATTTATGAAACTCAAGCTCTAAAAATGAACGATGGCTCCAGTTAACTTGAAAGCGTCCTGTGTACTGCACAGACTTATCACGATACAAGTAAACTTCTGATACTCTACGTTCTAAAACAACTTTTTCTAGAATTTCCTCACGGTTATATTCTACTCGTACTGTTTCATCGTTGCCCCAATGCATAGGAGTAAATTTTTCATTTGACTCAAATATGTCCAAAAGACGTCCTAACGATTCTTGTTGGTTAAACGATACTGTTGGATACATGGCAATGGTGAAAAAATCAGGTTTCATCTCTATCCCCCTCACTGTTTATAAACATAGTTTAACAATCTATTTTAAACCGCAATATCCTATTTCAGCTATTTTTTTCGTTTATTAAACGAATCTCTAAACGATTCTCTGCATCCCATGTACAGTTAAATATAATTCCCAATGGTTAAAATAAATACTAAAACTTATATGGATGGTTTGTTTAACATAACTAGATCTAGTTCTACACATTTTTAAAAATGGTTCCTCTTTACTTCCTCAAACCATTCATCCTCAACCTGTCCTGGCGTTTTAACATTATCGTGCGCGTATATTATATTAACTCATACTCACCTATCTTCAACGCATTATTAACGTGATGAGGTTCTACATACTTATCATTAATTAAATTAAAAAAACCTTCCCGAAGTAATTCCTTTTTCACACGAATCATACACATAGACTTTATCAGCTCGATCTTCAACATATTCTAGGCAGATCGAGATCATATCCCCTTGCAACTCACTAAACTGATCTTCAAATTCTTTCATTCTACTTTTCGCTCCTCTCATTTTCTAGATGCTTCTTCCAAGCAACATTGGGTGAATATTAAAAGATAGGGGAAAGCAAAGGTTGGGCTTCGAAGAATAGAAATGGTTTGAAAGGCATTTAGCCAATCAAGGTGTTTGCTTGGAAACCAGGATTAATCTCTCTTAATACAAAATATCATTATTTGAACCTCACATTTAATCCATGTACTCCTCGGCAATTTGTATACTTCTCTTTAAGTTTAAGTCTGGGTATCTTTGATCTAGGCTATATAGTAATTCAATATACTTTTTACTTTGTAAATTATATGACACTTCTTCAAAAATCTCACTTAAAAATGAAAGTTCTGTTTTTGTACAAATCTGTAAAAAATTCAGGGTCAAGTTTTCATCTTCACTTAGTAAAACAATTAGCTTTTCCCATTTTTGTTCAATTCTTGGATCATTATCATCTAGTAATGCTCGTGCACCTAAGACTGCTCTAACTTTTTCCTCAAACATTGTTTATACCTCCCTTTATAACTACGGGGAAGCCTAATTGTAATCCCATTTCTTTAATCTTAGTTTCTGATACTTCTGCATCAGCATATTCCTACTCTAAATCTTTTCTCATCTAATACCCTCTCCCCATAATTTATTTCCACCAAGATGGTTAACCCCATGAATATCTGTTGATACTAATTGCATCTTTCCAGGAACCTGATGATGGTTCCAAGTAAGCCCCTTTATTCTTGCTCTCCCCTTTTCAATCTGATTAAGCTGTTGTGGAGTAAAAAGTTCCCTTGATGCTTTACCTTCTTCAATTACCTTTTTTAATATCCTTGTACACTCTTTAAACTGATCTGTATCTTTCATAACATAATATTTTTCCTTTAACTTTAACGTAAATTTTAAGTTATCTCCTTTAAAAATAGGAAAACCTAACACATCATAGTCTACACCCTACACATGTGTACCTCCTGCCAATCCTTTATTAATTACATTATTTTTAGGTGAAGCGTTTAAAAAGTCATTAACATATCCTACTACTGATTTAAACTCTTCAACACTCTACTATCCCCTACCAGTTGAGGTTGAGGACGTAAAGTCGGTATCTCCGCATCTAGTAAAGGTTGAAGCTGCTTTTGAACAGATTCATACACCTTCTTTGACCAATTGCTTGCTGCTTTTGGGCTGATGACATTTCTCATATCGCTTAATGTTTTGGTTGCTGTATGTGCAGGTACACGCGGAACGTTTGTTACTTTTGGAATGGATTTTACGGCTGCTCCTGCGGTTTTTTCTCCTCCAATGACGCTCGCAAACAGAAACATGCTGTTTTCCAAGTGCTCTTTTAAAAGAGGTTTTTCCGGATTAAGTGCCTGCTGTCCTACATCTAAGAGTCCCATCATTGCGTGATTGACAAAGTCATACGGTGAATCAAACAATTCCCCTCTCGTTCATTCAACTCCTCTTTGAATGAACTTATCTATCGAAACCTCTATTTCCATCGCATGTTTTTTCCCTTGTATGCTAGCACTTGTATAAAATTTAATACTTAGTACACTAATTAAATAATCAGTGAAAATGCAAAAAAGCTCTCATCGCCTATAATAGACAATATAGTACAGCCTTAATAAGCTCTCGATTCAAAACATATAATTAATACTCTTCAATTACCTAAGCATCCGTCCTTAATCAAGTTTAGTATTTTTTATAAAGGCAAAGACTTGAAAGGAATAAAATCCTTCAAAATAAATACAGTTTTTTTATTTCTTTATCTGATATCTCTCTTTAATTTTATTCATATATTTTCCTATCTCTGACTCATTTTCTGGATGTCTCGCTATATAAGCACCAGTTATTTCTTTTAAATATATAAATAAAGTTTCATAGTCTATTATTACTTCTTCATCCTCTTCTACTGCAGGATAATCGAAATAAAAGGCTATCCCTTCATCTCCAAAGTAATCCTCTTCCCATTCTTCATAGTCTTCAGCAAATACAGACCAAACATGCTCTATTCCATACCCTTCTCCACCAGATAGTTTTTCTAATGCTTTTAAAAATCTGTAATCTCCTAGAACTTGGAAATAGTAATTAACTAGTTTCTTATTTTTATCTTCCATTTTATCACCCCATATTATCTAATCATTTAAAGTTGGGAAGAAATTTGTTATTTTCCCTGTTGTTTCATCAATATAACCTTCAAATTTAACACCATTTTTATAGATTCCTGTAATTTTCCTTCCAACTATTTCACCATTTTTCATCGCTTCTTCACCGCACTTTAAAATTTGTTCATGTAAAATTATCTTTGGATCATAAACTGTTTTCGGTTTTCGAACTTCTTTAAGTTCTCCAGGTATAATATTCCCCTCTCTATTTAACGCAGGTAATCCATATTCAATTTCGTAAATACCTTCGATTGTAGAGTGTTGTCTCTTGGATATAATACAACTTTGTAAATCCCATCCACTTTCAATAAATGCATTCTCAAAATTCTCCATATTATGCTCACAGACAATTCCTTTATTTTTCTTTCTAACTATATATCTTCTACGTTTATCGCTACGAGCGTTGTCGTTCTCGTTAGTTTGGTAGATATGCCATATCATAACTACCCCTTCCATGTAAAATGGCATCTCGCCTAAGTCTCGTTCTTGTTCAGTTCCTCCAAGTATTAACTTTATGCTCCATGATGGTACAACCATCATGAGTTATGAATTTCACACAATCATTATTCAATTCATTCCTAACTTAAACCTTTCTTTTTTTGCTCCATTCATTTTCTTCTGATCCAAGTTTATTTCCATATTAATCAATACAATCTTTGTTTTTCTGGTGTATAAATTTAAATCGAGTAAGTAAGTAAGTAAGTGTGGTCGTTATATATAAATGTTACTGCAACCAATCTCGTAATTCTGCATACCATCTTGAGTTTTTGATTCAAAACGATATTATTTCTTATTTTTTCCAATAAAAAACCTTGAAGGGCTATAAAGCCAATCAAGGTCTCTAAATTTTTTTAAATGTCTAATAAAGTATTCACACCTACATTATTTACTAACAATTCGGTTAGCGATGGTGCAATTTTCACTGCCTCCTCAATGTCCAAATCTGCGAATCTATTATAGTATATCCCAAAGCCATCTTTACCCTGTAGATAGATTAATGCACCACCTCCTTCATCATCACCAATTGCGAGCGAATTCGGAAGATGTTTCTGCACTTCATAAGCTTCATTCATTTCTATGCACCCAGATGCTCCCCAAATCCGAATATACATTTGGTCGCTAACATTAAATTCAATGTCTGAAGCTAGCTGAATTATTTCTATATATTATGTAGGTACACCTATTGTCGAAAAATCCTTAAGTGCTTTAATTTCTTCTTTTTTCGAAGGAGATTTTCTAGCATTAATTGTGTACAAACTACTGATATTATCTAGTATGTTCATTAATAATTAATCCTTTCAAACTTAACACCTAGTTTATCTAGCATCTTGTATTGTTTTTCAAGAACTTGACTAGTAGTATTTCTTGAAAAACCAGCTTTGGTTAAATCGTCCACCATGAATTGTAATTCTTCCTGTAAAGTCGTGCTCCATTTCCCTACGCCTGAAGCCATCCGTTCATTTCTTCTCGCAGTTTCAGCATTCGTAATGGCTGTATGTGGTAATCCTTTTCCTGTCTCGATAGTTATTGTCGGAGCAAGTTTAGAATCATACCCATACTGACTTAAATTATTTTTCGCCAACTCTTGCTGTAATCCATGATGAGATTGTAATTTTCCACCATTTGGACCACCTCCTTTTGGTTTAGGTAAGGAATCCTTATGTGTTTTATTAAAATTAACATAATTAATTTCATCCGTACCCTTAGTACTCTCAACCCGCTCAACCTTACCATCCTAATCAACCTTATACCGAGCATCGTTTTATTTTTCACAGGCTTTAGCTGTTATTTTTTCACTTTTTGCACGACGGTACCTGGTTTTGGTTTGTCCAAGGGCCCTAAGATCTCAAATAAGGCGCAGCTTCTGTCTTTTGGATTAGCTGATAGTAAGAAAGAGGGGGACCTGTGTCCGGTTCAATGGGTTAAAGGCAGTTGGATTATGTAAGATAGTTAAGATATGCAAAAAAGCACTCGTTGCATTTAATCGACAATCCAGTGCTTTAGAGTTATCTAAAATAGATCACATACAGATTTTCCTTATCTCTTTTAAATTGGATTATCTGGATATTCGTTTAAATATCTTTCAATCAGATCTTTGCTCTCAACATCATCGGGTTTATTACCTAAATATTTACACTCCCATAAAATTAACTGATCATCAAAGCTATAATTTGTATCAAACCAGTTAGTATAATCATAGTGAATTTTAAAATTTCCATTATTATCTAGAGATAAGGTAAATGAATACCACAGCTCTTGCTGATAGTCACTGAAAACTTTTCTTGGTTTGTCACTCAGTTCAAAAAGATTTCTCTCTCTTTGATTAAACTGCTCGTTATTAATATTAAATTCAAAAGGAAGTTCTAAGCTATATTTATAGTTAAACTCATCCTCAGGGGTATTATAGAAAAAATATGTTCCTCCACCGGTTTCTGAAACTTGAGCGTACACACAAAATTTAACCCACTTTTCTGGAATCATTGCATTAACCGTTTCAGCAATTTTTCTATATAGTTGGTTCATTTCTTGTTCCATAGTCAAACATGTCATCCTCCAGCTTGATTTTTAATCATTTTCTTAACTGACCTTTTTCCTTCAATAATTTCTATTTGCTTCCAGTAATATGAGATTATCAGCTTCTACATCAACTATTTTTCCTAATTTTATGCGTTCCTAAATCTGTTAATCTAACTGGAATAGGCAATCGACTTTCATTATTTATGCAGTTCATTACAACTTCAGTGCTTGTATCTAAATCAATCCAGTTCCCACATGAAACAAAAATTGGTTTTACACAATACGAAGTCCTCAAAACTCTACCATATATATCACCATAGATTACAATGTCAGTGTAAGCACCTACTTCCTCTTTAGGCATCATAGCGTCGACATTTTCTATTTTCAAATAGCTCTTTGCCACGCCAATTGCTGGTTTGTTTAAATACATTGCAGCATGGGTAGCAAATTCCCATATGACGATAATGTAAATACCCATTTCCATCAAACATATATAAATTAGGTTCATTAGATAGTTTCTTCGCCGCTTCAAGTATTAAAGGCAACTCACGAAAAGCAAGAAAGCCTGATATATAAGGAATACTTATTTCTCCACAACTATATACCTTTTTCAACAACTTCCTTTGTATAATAATCAATCGTTACGATACAACATGTACTATACTTAGTTTTATTCATATCACAATAAGCCAAATCTACCTCTGCGATAAATTGTATCTCTTCTATTTGAAAATTATTTTCTACTTTAATTTGGATTTTTGAAAAACTCTTGTATTAATTTCTTTTCATCAAAATTATTCATTATTATTACAATCAGATAATCGGGTAATTAGTCCTAACGCCTCTTTTGTTGGAGCAATTTTTTGCCTAATTATATTCCCTTGTTTATCCCATTCAGTATATTTTAAACAAATGCCAAACTTGAACGTTCCTTCATATTTGAGTTCTTCGCTTTCATACCAAATTTTTCTTATACCTCTTGTTTGTCCTTTTATCATGTAATCTATAGATTTAACTTTCCCATTATGGTGAAATTTAACATAATTCCCTTCTTTAAAACCATTCTTATAATAACAGTAATACGCTAGATTCCCATTTTCATATAACTCATAAGCTAATCCAGTAAAAGGTTTTCCATCTTCATCTTCTGAGCTATCCAGCACTTCATCGCTGTAAGAGGTAAACCATAGTTCTTCATCAAAATCTATACCCTGTTCTAATACATATTCTTTACTTAATACATCCATCTTATTTTCCAATACTTTTCACCTCTAAACTAAATTCAAATCCTTCAGTAATAAAATTACAATGCGGACAGGTTGGCATCATCATACCAGCCGGTTTCAATTTCTTATCAGATGTTACGACGTGGGTAATAAAATCTGTTGGCTGTGCGTTGAAATTCGCAAGTAATGCCTGATTCAAGGAGTATACCTCTGCGTGGGAACCTGCTCCATACGTAAACTTATAACCATCTCTAACACTGCTAGGCATGTTCTCTATCCGATCCCTAATGATTGGGTGCAATGTAACTGGAATATCACCGTCAGTATTGTTAATTCCAAAATAATATTTTCCAGTACTTTTATCAGATGTTCCTGCAACCGCTGGACCCATTTCGTTTTTGGTTAGCCCTAATGTATTTAATCTTTCAACCTCTTTTTCTACAGCACCACGCAAATTAATTCTATGATTTAATTCTTGTGGAGTAAATTGACCATATATATTACGCAAGTATTCTATTTTACTTAATTTTTCACTACTATTAGAAACTTCACCCGTACCCTTATCAGATGGATTTACAAATTCAATATCTTTAGGAAAAGATCTCAATGGTATGTACGATAGGAATAACCTTCCAGATTGATTTTTCCATTTGCATAAAAAAACAGCAGAGATTTCTAGTACCTATCTCTACTGTTTTTTCTGCTTGCAAAAAACAGATGGTTAACCATCATGAAGTTTTGTCTGAAAAATTACCTTTTCTTTTTATGTTCACTTCGCATATGCTTTGTTTTTCAATCATGTAACTTATCTAAAAAGTCACTGAATGTATCTGCGATATAAAATACATTTTCTCTTGCTAGTTCTTCTACTTTTTCTTCTGTTAATCCTTCTTTTCGCATTAACATCTCTTTTTCACCAGCATTTTCATGTTCCCAAAATACTACCGTAGGCTTATTTCTATCGTCTTTATAATCAAAGCATATTAGATTCCCTGCTGGGTCAAAAGCAAAAGGAATTAACTCTAACGGAAGTGTATCTTTATAGTCATTAAATACTTCTATAATATTTTCATCATCATCCATATCGTACGTTAACAACGTACCAAAAACCTTCCTTTTCCCTTTAACTTCAAACACTTCTGGGCTAACGTGTGCTCCATTATTATCCATAATACATTCTATATAATCTAAGGGAAATTTAAAACCTAACTCCTGCTCAACATGCCTTACCTCATCTCGTGTAATAGGCTCATCTGCTGATCTCCATTGTACCTTACTCATCTAATTCCATCCCCCCCATAATGAATTAATTTCCACCTAAATGATTAACTTTATGTGTCTTAGACACTACTAATTGAATCTTACCAGGTACTTGATGGTGATGCCAAGTCAACCCTTTTATTCTAGCCTCTCCGTTATATATATCCCTGAGTTGTTTTGTTGTAAATACTTCTTCTGATATTTCTCCTTTTTCTATTGATTCTTTTAAAGCCTGCGTACATAACTTAAATTGCCTATCATCAGACGCTTTAAACATTCTTTTATCCAATGTCGTTTGAAATTCAACAGCCTCTCCTTTAAAAATTGGAAAGCCTAATATGTCATAATCTACACCTTTCAAGTGTGTACCTCCCGCTAGTGCTTTGTTTAAATTAATACCTTAGCAATCCTCTGGCTAAAATAAGTACTAGGGCTGATGTGATGAGTAATTTGTTTAACCTAACTATATCTGGTATCGTACATTTTTAGAGTTTGCTTTTTTTAACTTCCTCAAACCATTCATCATAAATATCATCGGATGTTTTAATGTCGTCATGAATGTACATGAAATCATATTTGTATTCGGCTTTAAACTTTCCACTCTTCACATCATAGATTAATTTCATTTCGGTTGGCATTTCTCTCTGATGCTCTTTGCATAATACACTGACTTTTTCAATGTCCTCATTTAAAATATTTAATACCATTAAATTCCGTGTAGAAGATGTGTCATATTTTTCATCGCTGCCTTTTACCGCATCATTCAATTTGTGTGGTTTTACGTAAATATCATTAATTAAGAAAAAAAAGGCACTTGCTGTAATTCCTTCTTCACACGACCCATACACATAGACTTTATCAGCTCGATCTTCAACATATTCTAGGCAAATCGAGATCATATCCCCTTGCAACTCACTAAACTGATCTTTAAATTCTTTCATTCTACTTTTTACTCCTCTCATTTCCTAGATGCTTCCTCCAAGCAACATTGGGTGAATACATGACAGCCATTCGACTTTCATGGAAACTTGGCACAGCTATTACTTGGGCTGGTTCCAAATAGTTCATGACATCTAACCAGCGATCTAGCCATGTATCACGATCAGCTTCTAATGGATCCTGTAAAAGATCCATACAAACCCCGCCCCATTCTAATTCTGATACAACAGCGGGAGCATTTAATAAGAAGTCTCTATCAAACATTTCCAAAATATGACCGCTAAAATACGTTCTAGCTCCTACTCCCAAAGGACCGTTAGGACGAAATCTAACCGGTATAGGTAGCGATGAAATATTCATCCACTTTTGTAAACGTTCACGTTCCGTATTCCATGGATGAGGTACTGGCCAACTCATTTGTGCTGTTCCAAAAGAAGGTTTTGCAATCTCTGCGATTTGATCAGCAAGTTTGAAAAAATCTGGCCACATTTTTTTTGCTATCGACTTTTGAAATTCAAGATCTAAAAATGAGCCGTGACCTGAGCGAACTTGAAAACTACCTCTATAATTTACAGATTTATCACGATACAGATGAACTTCAGATACTCTCCCCTCCGAGATTACTTTTTCTAGAATTTCCTCGCGATTATACTCTACTCGTACCGTTTCACTGTTTCCCCAATGAGTAGGCGCAAATTTTTCATTTGACTCAAACACATCTAAAAGGCGTCCTAATAGCTCTTCTTCGTTAAAAGCTACTGTGGGGTACATTGAAATTGAAAAATAATTAGGTTTCATCTGTATTCTCCTTTATAAAAAAATAAAGTTATGCAGCGTTAGCAATCATAGTTAATGCTCGATCTAGTGCAGGTAATCTGTATTCAATTTCATAAATACCTTTTCAACTTCTTCCAAATTATATCCGCTTACATTTTATTTTCCCTTCTAAAAATCCCTTCTATTTCTATTAAATATGTATCATAACTCTTTTAAAAAGTATCATCTCTACCTGTACACTTATTTAAAACTAAAAGCGATAATTGGGTCACCAATTATCGCTTACTCAATCAAACCATTTGATGTACTATAAAGTAACAATTATTTTATTATCTATGATAGTTCTAAAATTGGTGTAATTTCTCATCATGTTATTGCCATATGCACTGACCGCCTCATTACCATACACCATACTTTCATAGTTATCTTTAAATTCTCTTTTTATTGGCTCTTCCAAACTGTCATAGTATCTTTTGATAGCTTCCTCTGCCAATTCACGCGACCCGTGCGTTAATATAAAATTAATATCCACTATATAACCATTTTGAGGATAAAAACCCCTTTGAACAACTTCTTTTACAAAGTTGTTCAAATCATTCGTGCACCTTTCTGAAATTGGAATAAATATACTATTCAACCAATTAGTGAACTCGTTAACTGTCGGCTCCCATTCTTCCTCATTTGCTATGTTCCAATATAACTGATCGTTTGGTACATTGCACTGACGTGTATTAATATGAAATATTTTATCTTTAGATTTTAAAGAAAGAATTGCGCATTCACCATAAAATGCTACGTTTTTATCAGATATATTATTCCAACTTGTATAAAAGGATACCTTATAAATGAAATGTTTATCTTTTTTACTCATCCAATGACCAGACTTAGAATATTTCCAACCACTATCTAAATACTTTTCAGATAGTAGATTACATACGCATTCAAATGCTTTATTCGCTTTCATATTACACCTCCAATTCAAACTACTTAAGATTCATATATTTCAAACTCAATTCTCAAATATTGGGTATTATTCCTGAAAACCTCCAATAATTGATTGCAATTTTCAATTGGTTTATATTTAAATCTTAAATCAAATATAAAGCCATCTACTAACTTAGCATCTGGATAAACACTATAGATTTGCCCACTTTCGATAAAAGATACATAGGCATTAATTTTATCTTGTAATAATGTTAGGTGCTGAAGTTCATTTTCCCAATCTAAATGGTCTGCAATCATTAAGGCTAACTTATTTTCACCTATACTCTTGCCAATTCCATCTATCTTATTTTTGTCTAATATCGACACTTGTCTCTCACCTCACTTATTCATCAAAATAACTTGTCCCTTCAGGACGAACAATTTGCGGTCGTGTTCCACTAGGCACTTCGTATCCCCGTGAAAAATCCCCCTTTCCTTCACCTACCACTGCCCCACCAGAATTCTTCAATTCAGGGAATCCCTTTTCTTGATTAGTAGTATATGGAGCAGTAGTGGAACTTTTATATTCTTGTATAATAACATTCCCATATTCATCAGATGCAATTGCGTCAACTCTTACCTTGGTGCCTTCATGCGTAACAATGGTTATTTCCCGTTCAGCATTTTCATACTGCTGTGAAAATAGATTAAAACTTTCATCAGAAAATTCTTGCCCCTGTTCTTTAAGTGGTGCCCATTTTTCACTTGCTTTTTTCCACTCTAGTGGCTCTTTAGGCGCTTCACCATTCTTATATTTCCTATTACAATATAAATCATACTTCGTTTGCAACTCAGCATCTTTAAACCTACCGGTATTATCAAGTAAATCAGAATTCCCCTTTTCAGCGTTACCCGTACCCTTAGTACCCCTACCCCCAACCGAAAACATCCGGCCGAGGTCTTTCACCTTGTACCAGTCGTCTACCATCCATATAGGAATAGGAGCGCCATCTGTTTGGAAAACTTTGATTGATTTTGGGACGAGTTTGATTTCGCGGATTTTTTTCATGGTATTTTTGACTTCATTTGCAACAGCGCGGTAAACTCGCTGTCCTTTTTCAACGGCTGGAATGAGGCGCTCAGTAGCTTGTGTGCTTAAAACATTCCGCATAGCCGTAAGTTTTTTTGCTGCAGGATTTGCTGGGACAATCCACTCTTTTTTTCTTTCGTACCCGCTCTTTAAACGTTGTGTTTCATCATATTAATTCTATTTTTGGAATTTCTTCTTGCATAAAACAAGCGATAATTAGATAACCAATTATCGCTTGCAAGGTTTGATTATTTAGTGGACTATAAACTAACTATTTTTTAATTATCTATAATTCTTGTGCATTTTTAACGTTTTTTCTTTTTAACTTCCTCAAACCATTCATTGTACATATGAGTAGCTGTTTTAACGTCATCGTTCGTATAAAGTAAGTCATACTTATATTCACCGCCATGTAAAATGCCATTTCGCCTAAGCTCGTACTTCGTTTTCTATTCTATCATTGCACATAGTACTTCATAATAGTACAACCATCATGGAGTATCTATTTTCAAACAGCCTAATGTTTTTTCTGTCTTTTATTTAGTTAAATGGGGTTATTAAGAAATTCACTATAATATTTATCGATTAACGCTTTATACTTTTCATCATTTGGTACTTCGCCTAAGTATTTATTTTTCCAAATAATCGTTTGGTCACTAAAACTATATTCCGTATCAAACCAATTTGTATAATCATAATGTAACTTAAATGTCCCACTACTCTCTAGGGACATTGTAAAAGAGTACCAAAGTTCTTGCTCATTATCTTTAAAAACATTTCTTAGTTCATCACTCAACTCAAACAACTTTCTTTTATTTTTTTTAAATTCTTCTTTGTCAATAGCATAGTTAAATGGGATTTTCACACTATAATTAAAGCATTGTCTATTTTCAGGTGTATTATAAAAAAAGTACGTTCCCCCTCCAGTTTCCGATATCTGAGCATAAAAATAAAATTTCTCCCATTCTTCTGGAATCATTTCATTAACTGTTTCAGCTATTTCTCTATATAATCTATTCATTTCCTTTTCCATACTTAACCTCCTGCTCTATTTTCAATGGTTTTCTTAAATATTCCTTTACCTTAAATTTCATAAACTACTTTATATGAATCTGGTCTTAATGAAGTCCCAATAACAACGGGCTTAATTTTTACAGATACTTTTTTTGGTGGAATCTCTTTCAGAGCATTTGCCCACTCAGTCTCCATCTTGTACCATTCTCCACCAGAGCGATTAATTTGCCTATTCTGAGCAAGCAAATTATCAATATCTCCCGAACCATGAAACTGAGTTCCTATCAAGTGTCCACCATTATCATCAGGCAATCTATCTTCTCGATCTGCTGCCACTTGCATTCCCGGGTTTCGCGTTCCTTTATGAAGTATTAAATCTTCCGCATTTACATCTACTATTCTACCAAGTTCATCTGTTGTATATTTATAATTCTCCTCAGTAATATAACGTACGTTTGGTGCAAGTTCTTCCCTTTAATGATGTGATCCCCAAAATTTTCTCCTGTTATTTCAGTTATCTCACTATTCTTACCCGTACCCTTTGTTGTAATCTTAAAATAAAAAGCACTTGTTGCCTCAAGTTGGCAATCAAGTGCTTTACGTTCATCTGTTCTTAAGTAGCATAAATTTGTAAGTTTTATAGTAACAGTATGACACCTTTATATGTCGTGAAAACTACTATATTAAAACTTACGAGTTTGTACGAGTTCGCTAGTTTTTTGTCCATTCCATGTCTTTGTATTCATCGCACAGTAAAATGTCATCTCGCCTAAGATCGTACTTCTTTTTCTATTCTATCATTGCACATAATACTCTATGATGGTACAACCATCATGGAGTATCTATTTTCAAACAACCTATTATTTTTTCTATCCACTTCACATAAACTTTGTTTTTCATTGATTTATATATGTGTTAATGTGTTTCGTTATCATATTCGCTTGTAAAATATAAATGAAGTAGTAAGTCTAATTCATTTGAACGAATCCTATATCTCTATTTACCTAGTGATAAAATATCTACTTATTCTATTATTGTACTGGCCCCATAAAACTAGTAATAATAAGAATATGTTCCTTTAATTTGACCTTTTTTAAGTTCTCAACTTTTTCTGCTCCACCTAAACCTAATAGAGGTGTATAACCAAAACACTCCTCGTAATCTAACTCATTATATTGTTTAAGCGCTTCGGGATAAGGTTGCCAAGATAAATCTTCATCTCTAAATTCTAAATCAGCAATATTTTGAAAGAAAAATTCAAATGTAAACATAATGGTCTTTACTATACCATACCTGTAATTAAGTAATCTAACATATCCATCTGACCAAATAACCAAGTCTCCCATACCCGTAGCAAATAATACTATTGAATCCTTATATCTTTGACTACTCTCCTCCAAAATCTCTTTAAATCCCTCTGGATTTACACTTTTAAAATACCCTTGCATAAATGTACCAAATCCATAATTACTCCATAAATTTATTATTTCATTAGGTACTACATGTTTATACTTTTCAATGATTTCACTCGGAACTTTATTATGCAACTTAAAATCTTTTAAATATTGTTCCATCTAAACTCCTCCTCTAATGTGTTAATTTTACATTCAAATAAGTACTTTTTAGTTGTTCTGGTGTCATGTTTTTGGCTAATTCCTTAATTTGTTTATCAACAATATCAATTCTATACCGCCATTGACTACCTATAGAAGAATTAATCCTTTTATCTCCCATACCTCCTATTATTTCTGCCTTTCCACCTGCTATCTGGTCAGGGTTGTGAAGTGCAGCTTGAGTATCTAGCCATTCCTTGGCTTTTTTCTTGGCATTTGATAACGTTAATCCTTCTCTTTGTAGTTCATTTACCTTTTGTACATAAGCTTCTTCTCTAGCAGCTTGTTGAGCAGCATTACCTTCAATAGCTCGCCCCTGTGCTATGTATCTTTCACGATTTTTTAAATACTCATCCACTGTAAGCTCATTCATACCTTTTTCTTGGTCTTTTAATTGTCTCGCAAACTCTTCTGAATCATGTTTTACATTTCTATTAAAGTTCACTTCAATTTCTTTTATTTTAGGTACATCATTTAAATGCTTACCGGTACCCTTAGTACCCCTACCACCAACCGAAAACATCCGCCCGAGGTCTTTCACCTTGTACCAGTCGTCTACCATCCATATAGGAGGAATAGGAACGCCAACCGGTTGGAAGGATTTGATTGATTTTGGGACGAGTTTGATTTCGCCGATTTTTTTCATGGTGTTTTTGACGTCATTGGCAACAGATCGGTAAACTCGCTGTCCTTTTTGGACGGCTGGAATGAGGCGCTCAGTAGCTTGTGTGCTTAAAACATTCCGCATAGCCGTAAGGTTTTTTGCTGAAGAATTTGCTAAGACAAGCCACTCTTTTTTTCTTTCGTACCCGCTCTTTAAACGTTGTTTTTCATCATATTATAATTCTATTTTTGGAATTTCTTCTTGCATAAAACAAGCGATAATTAGATAACCAATTATCGCTTGCAAGGTTTGATTATTTAGTGGACTATAAACTAACTATTTTTTAATTATCTATAATTCTTGTGCATTTTTAACGTTTTTTCTTTTTTACTTCCTCAAACCATTCATTGTACATATGAGTAGCTGTTTTAACGTCATCGTTCGTATAAAGTAAGTCATACTTGTATTCAGCAGTAAATCTTCCACTCTTCACATCATAGATTAGTTTCATTTCGGTTGGCATTTCTTGCTGGTATTGAGTACATAATGCCTGTATTTTTTCAATATCCTCACATAGTATGCGCAACACCATTGATCGCCGATTTCCCGACACATCGTATGATATTTAACTTTGCATATTTCATATTCGCTTTAGAAAAATCCGCTTCGCCAAATCTACAATCAGCTAACTCAAAATCGCAATCATAAAACGCTGCTCTCATTAGTGAAGAAGCTCTCAACACCACACGTTTGGCCATGATACGCCTTGCCCTTACTTCTGACAGGTCTGAAAAACTAAGGTCTAAATCACTCATATCTACCTGATCTATAACCTCATCATTATATTGAGATCTATTTAGGATTTCCATGACTCTAATTCGCTCATTACTTTTCTCATCCATGAGTAAAAATTCCTTTCCTTTAATTTTCTAGATGCTTCTTCCAAGCAACATTGGGTGAATATTAAAAGATAGGGGAAAGCGAAGGTTGGGCTTCTAAGAATAGAAATGGTGGTACCTGATGTTATTATGGTGATTTTCTTAACAAATTAAAAGATAAATAGGGCATACATTTTAATTGTGTGTATGTGTTAAACCACTACCAGCAATATTATTCTCGCCTGCAACATATCCATGAATTAGTAAATGTTATTATAATACTTAGAAAGTCCCTATAACTAATTCTATTTAGTTGTCATGATAACACAGCTAAAAATCCTTCAAAATCACTCGCAACCACCGTCGTTACTGGCTCTAATTCTTCCGATTCTTCATGATCCCAGATAACAACTTCAGGATTCACACTATTTCTAAAATCTAAACAAATAAAATCCCCAGCAAACATAGCAGCTATTGGTATAACATTCATACCAATTAATTCTTCATCATCAATAAGCCTACCATCTAATTGCGTTAAAACAGAGGTTAAGTCATACCATCCATCTTCTAAATGTTCTTTGGGATTATCCAATAAACATAAAAACCTTTCTATTACATATTCCTGCCTATCAAACTTCAATACATTAGTGATAGGTGTAGCCCCATTATACCTTTTTAAAAAATCAATATATGACTGTGGCAATTTAATGCTATATGATTGTTCAAACCAAGCTATTCTTTCATCACTCGGAAAAGGTTTAATACTAGTTTTTTCATCTATTTTCATTATTAATTCCTCCCTATCTCTTACCTATATGTGCCCAATGTCCAGGGCTTCGTCCACCTTTATGATTTATAATATTGTGAATGCCAAATGGAACCAACTCCATCTTTCCATCAATTTCAGAATGATGCCACGTCATTCCCTTAGGCCTTCCACCTTCAATTCTACTATCTAGCCAATTAAACTGTTCTCTATCCGTTCCCCTCCAAAATTCCTCTGGTAGATAGTCAATCTTTTCTATTAATCCCTCCACTTTAGAAAAATCAGGGTATTTTGTTCCATCTTTAAACGGAACATCTGGTATTAAACCTTTCTCTATAGCTTGTAATCTAATTTCTTTTCTTTGTCTATAATTTAATCCATTTCCACCAATAACATCATCTGCCCAACTCCATACGGCATTGGATCCAATCTTTTCAGCATACAGTTTGGCATAATCATCAATAACATCTTCAAACTTCTTATTACCTGACACAAACCCGTTAATATTTTCTAAATATAATTCTTTTGTTGCAGTACTATCTTTACCCGTACCCTATGTTGTAATCTTAAAATCCACTATTAAAAAACAATCTATCTTCAACCTTATTAAACTACTACTTTTTCCTCTTTTATTATCGGCAATTCATAGGCTGTTTTGTGTTTCATCATGCCGTATATAATGTTTACAAGCCGTCTCATTATACAAACCAATGCTTGTCCTTTTGTTTTGCCTTCTTTTAGTTTCCGTTGGTAGTATGCATGGAATACTGGATTCCTTGGCAGCTTACTTCCTTTTGCTACTTGTACTTGCTGTACGGCTAAGTTGTAAAATAAAGCGTGTAGCGCCCGATTTCCTTGCTTGCTTTTTTGTTCCCTTCCTTTCCCACTAGAACCAAAGTAAACAGGCGCAATGCCCGTAAATCGTGCTAATTTGTTGGCATTTGGAAAACGGCGTACATCACCTATTTCTGCAATTAAAGCCGAAGCTGTAACGAGATCTATGCCAGGCATTGTTTCTAGTTGAAAGTCTAGTAAACTCATTAACCCTTTTAATTCTCGCTCCACATAGCGCATTTCCTGTTTCTTAAATGAAATGTCTCGGACGATGCTCTTTACTAGAAAGTCTCGTGTTTCTTGGTGTTCTCTTATTGTGTTTCCATCCTCTTTCACCAACTTTAAAATCTCACTCGCTTTTTTCACCGAACATGTATTGCTACTCGCTTCTAATAATAATATGGTCAATTGCTTTACACTTAACCCCTCTAAACACGGTGGAGACGAGTATCGTTCCCAAAATGCCAATGCTGTTTTTTCATCTACTTCTGAAAAAAACTTTTTATAGCTTGGATAGTGGTGACTTAATTGAATATGCAGTTGGTTTCAGAGCGCCACAAACGAGACGTATTTAATACTATTACTTGGCTCACTTGATGATATTCTATATCTGCCAATAGCTCTTGCAAGCCTTCTCGCTCAATAGTTAATCCATCTTCATCAACTGTCGCTCCGCTGAGTCCTCTATCCTCATATATGTGAAGCAGTTGTAGCTTATTTTCGTCACAATACCTCTCAATTTCTTCTACTTGATACGCTAAGCTATATCCTTCACGTACTTGCCCTTTTGTTGAAACTCGTACATAACCAACTACTTTTTCTTTCATAATGCCCCTCCCGTTACAGCAATTAAAGTCCCTGTAACGCTTACCCGTTTTTTGCGGATAACTTGTGTGTAACGTCTATCCGTTACAACATACTGTACGACCTTACCCAAATTCTGCACAACCCTTTATTTTACAGTCGTTTTTTCTCTAGTATGGTCGTACACTATACATAACCTTACAATCTAACATAGAGGTGTTTTTATTATGTCTTCTACTATTCGTTTACGTCTCAATGAAATTTTAATTGAAAAACAAATGAGCCGTCGGCACTTGGCCAAGCAAACCTCATTACGTCCAAATACCGTCAATGATTTATGTACACAACCCATACAACGTCTGCATATAAGTACCCTTTCAGCTTTGTGCGACACATTACATGTCTCGATCCAAGACCTACTTGTATTGGAGATAAACGATTAACTCACTCGAAGAACAATTAAACTTGGTTCTTCTATCAACCTTGTCCATTCCACCCTTGCTAATTCGTCGAAGTCCAATCGATACTGATTCGTAAGGGTCTTTTTTATTTCCCTCCGTATATACTGCGTATACATATCTATTCCATCTCGCATGCTAGCTACCCGTTCTCGTTGCTTCTTCTTAAGTATTTGCCACTCTGTTACTACAGCCGCAAAATAATGTTCATTCTGTTTTGGTGGATGTTTCATGAGGTCTTTAAGCAACACTTGCTCATTTACCTTGTACACCACTTCTATTCGGCTTAATTCATGTGCTAAATAAATTCCTTTATTCCTTGCTAGTTCTAGCCGTTTATCATAAATCCTACAGAAACCATTCCGTTTACGTTGGTCGCTTCTACCAAAATATCGTGTTGTATCAAAGTGTGTCATATTCCTCCGTGCGTCTGTCGGTAACACCACTATATTTTCCAAGCCTGTTTGTATATCATACGCTACATCACAACTCACAAATTCTACTCAGCTTGCCCGCTTCCCTATCATCTCTAATATTTCTCTGAAATGTGAGTAATGCTCTGGCCTTGTCTCAATCCTTAGGGTATGTAAGTGGCCTTCTGTTTCTCTAAAGTTTTTAAAATATAGATGAATCTATACATCGTCACTTTTACGCATGTGCAATTCATAGCTATATGTTCCACTATAAATCTTCATTTTCACTTTATATTTCTGCACTCCCACCATATAAACACGTAAAAATGCTGAATGTGGTACATCCTTATAATCTATAACAAATTTATCTATCGAAACCTCTATTTCCATCGTATTTTCTTTCCCCTTGTATGCTAGTACTTGTATAAAATTTAACACTTAGTACACTAATTAAATAATCATCATCTTCTTTATCTATGAATATAGAAATACGAAAAAGCACTTGTCGCCTGTTATAGACAATCAAGTGCTTTAAGTTTATAAATTTTCTAAGTTTATTAATATATTTGAAAGTTTTATAAGTAATTTTATATCGACAGTATGACATCTTTTATACTACTTGGCAAGTGTAACGTTTAAACCCTTTAGCTTGTTTAATCTCGTGTGTTTCGTGCTTATGACATCCCATGAGTAATCCTTTTAAGTAAAATGTCATCTCGCCTATTCTCGCTCTTATTGCTTTATTGTTAAAATAGGACTCCTTGATGGTCTAGCCTTCATGTGTTATTAATTCAAATTCAAGGAATCTTTAACCGTAAACAAGTTATAAATGACTCTGTCATATTATACCTTGTATTTATCGCCACGAGCATTGGCAGTATCATTTGTTTGTTACTATTTCCTGGTCTTACTACCCTCACTGTGTAAAATGTCATATTGCTTACTTCTCACGCTTTTTATTGTTTAGTAATACTCACACTGCCTTCATGATATCATAATTTTAAACACCGCATTGTTTATTACCTCAACTAATTCTAATTTTTCCTTACTATAAAATTTTATTAACATCCTTAGATTTATTTATAAATCTAAGGATGTCTAATAAAATTTGTTTTGTATTTTCAGAACCTACTTCCTCTTTAGTAGGTATTGATTCGAGTTCATTTATCATACTCATTAACTCAGCTTTAATATCTTCACGAAGATAATTTCTTTCAATACTCAAAAGTGCAATTCTTAAATATATAACTAATTTCTCAACCTTACTATTCACTATTCCCCTATAGTATTCTTCAAGAAGTTTTTCAGTTACTTGTGAAATAGATAAACCTTCATTTAAAAATTCATCAAAATCTTCTATGACATATTGATTAAGCTCTTCATAACTACTCAACATTGATTTTATACATTCCCTTCTAATCTTTAAATTCTCCCGAGTATACATTTAATTTGATATTCGGATATTCTTTTCTAAACTGCAAAATTATATCTGTACAACTTCCACAAGCAGGTAACTCCGTAAATAAATCAATTGTTCCCTTAACAGTCTTATCATCGCCTAATTGCCTTGATATATCTTCAAGGATTTTACGTTCAGTATCATTAGCTCTTAAGAACGCATTTGGTGCATCTGTTTCTCCTTTATGGTTAACTGACTTAGCTGGAAATTTACCTTCACCAATGACATATGAAAAACCACCTTCATATTCTTTATGAATTCTACTATGCGCTTTAAATTCTGACTTAAGTCCAGAAATATTAACATCCGCTACTGCAACGTTACCATATTTCTTATATTTTGATGGTAAATTATCACGGATAGCCTGGGTCCTTTCTTGATATTTATCTACTTTTTGTGTATATGAAAGATTACCCGTACCCTTAGTACCCCTACCTCCAACCGAAAACATCCGCCCGACGTCTTTCACCTTGTACCAGTCATCTACCATCCATATAGAAATAGGAGCGCCATCTGTTTGGAAAACTTTGATTGATTTTGGGGCGATTTTGATTTCGCCGATTTTTTTCATGGTGTTTTTGACTTCATTGGCAACAGCGCGGTAAACTCGCTGTCCTTTTTGAACGGCTGGAATGAGGCGTTCAGTAGCTTGTGTGCTTAAAACATTCCGCATAGCCGTAAGCTTTTTGCTGTAGGATTTGCTGAGACAATCCACTCTTTTTTTCTTTCGTACCCTCTCTTTAAACGTTGTTTTTCATCATATTAATTCTATTTTTGGAATTTCTCCTTGCATAAAACAAGCGATAATTGGATAACCAATTATCGCTTGCAAGGTTTGATTATTTAGTGGACTATAAACTAACTATTTTTTAATTATCTATAATTCTTGTGCATTTTTTAAAGTTTTTTCTTTTTTACTTCCTCAAACCATTCATTGTACATATGAGTAGCTGTTTTAACGTCATCGTTCGTATAAAGTAAGTCATACTTGTATTCAGCAGTAAATCTTCCACTCTTCACATCATAGATTAATTTCATTTCGGTTGGCATTTCTTTCCGGTATTCAGTACATAATGCTTTTATTTTTTCAATATCCTCACATAATATGCGCAACACCATTGATTGCCGATTTCCCGACACATCGTACTGCTCATCTCCAACTCTTAAAGCATCATTTACTTTGTGACACTTTACATGTGTGTCATTAATCAAATAAAAGAACCTGCTTGAAATAATACCTTGTTCACACGAAGCATAAACATATACTCTATCCGCTCGATCTTCAACATATTCCATACAGATCAAGATCATATCTGTTTGTGACTCACTAAACTGATCTTCAAATTCTTCCATACTAGTTTTTACCTTCAGTTTAATTAGAAAGAGCTGTAGATCGCCCTGTATTTGTTAGGTGTAATATTTGATACATCGTTCTTGAAAAGGGATTCGATCATCGAGTAGAACCTCTTCTTGAAGAATAGGGAGAATCTGCTCGATTTTTGCCAAAAATAATGCGTAAAAGTCGCCTGAGGTAGGATAGGCAAATAGCCCATACCCCTTTAGTGACAGAACCTTATTCGTCTCTTTAATCTTATCAGGTAAAAATTCATACTGAAAAGTCTCTAATTTTTCTAGTGCCTCTTGTGAAGCTAAGTCAGTTTGGTGATCAAATTCATAATCAAGAATAAAATTGACGATTTCCTGATATTGCTCCCCTTTATAATCAACGTATAGGAAATGTTTGGTCGTCAATCCATAGTTTAAGAGGTCTTCGTGTAAGTCATCACTTCCTTGCTCCTGCAAAAACGTTTCCAACTCACTGCGATTCGGAAAGATAAGGTTTGCGATCGTTTTAATCGGCACATTTACTTCCTCCCTTTTACTAAAATAATTCTCCGTGTTTGTTCGGAATATAGTCCGGGTAGTTTTTGCGGTAAAATTGATCAACCATTTGAAGTAAGGGATCCCATTTAGGATAGGGCTCTCGTTCTGCAACGGGCATTCTTCCTTCTGGTGTATTCATTAGAAAATGATCTATTTGAGCAGGTACTGGCAACCCTCGTTGTTTCCGTACATAGATGAAAAATATGAGGTCAATAGGGTAAAAAGCGTATGTAAAGTCACCGAATTCCCCTAGTTGTCCAATTTCTGAGGCTAATACAGCATGATAGTGAGCCATGTTTGAAACGAGGTGTTCTACTTCTTCTAAATCAGGAGTCGACCAACGTCTCAACACTTCGTCATACACGTTTAGATCCTCAGGGATTAAATAGCATGGTTTTTCAGTTTCGTTGTACTCATTTTTCACAACGAGATGAAGTTTTTCATTGGTCCCGAGAATGGTTTTATCTCTGTACTGCAAATACAACTCTAGTAAGAACCATACGTGTTTTTTCTCTTCATTGGTATCCATTAAATGTTCACCGAAGTGATCAATCATAAAGTCATATAGCACCTTTTCTTCTTTCTCCCATCCATACATGGTGAAATGAACCAGTGCGATAACGACTTCCCTAAACGTATATTCTACTATCATCTTTGGATATCTAACATTATACAACTCCTGTCCCATACATTTATAAAATATGATTTTTTGCATGTTCTTTAACCCTTCAGCATCGTCTCCGCCACGTATTAACACATCGTTTTTCCATAGTGATAGGTAATAGCGGAAAATTTTATTTAAATTTATTAATAAGATGTGATCCTTCGTTGTTTCATTGTGTTCTACAATGTTTCCAATCTTTCTTTGACTAACATAATATTTCTCTTGAACATCTTCAAATTTAATGCCGACCACGAAATTTTTACAATATCGTTTATAAGCCATTTCTAACTTTTTTTGGTTCATTATTGCACCTTCTTCCTGTAAATTACTCTATGTCTTTGTTCCAATCTTTTACTTTTAAATCATCTACACCGAATCCAATATCAGTGATTTTAATATCTGTTTCCACTCTAATAAAATTGAATTCTAGACCGATATTTTCCTCTTGTAGTTCTTCTAAATTTTCCCTCAAATGGGCATATCTCGCATCGCCATTATTAATCATATTTTGAAAATACGTATTTCCACCCTGTTTCTGTTTGTCTGAGTAACTAAAACTAGCCGAATCTGAGGCCTTAGATTCAATAATTGTTAACTTTGGCGGCGGTCCTTCCGTCAAAAACGCTGCGTCTATACCATTCCTCCCCACTTGAAACAGGTGGGAAACATCTTCACCTAACTGGCTGTCTTTGGCTACAATCTTTGTCACTTCTTCCCCAAAATCACCTTTATCATGAGAAAAATATTTCGAATTATCGATTTTTCTTTCATACTCCTTTGCAGACTCCAAGTTATAATGGTCACTGATAATATCTTTCTCATCCAACTTGTTGGCCAATTTTTTTTTCTGTCTCGTTAATCTTTTGACTTCTTTATCATTTCCGTCCATTTTTAATCTAGTTATTTCTTGCTCTAACTCTTCAATTTTTTTTGAAGTATTGTCTGAAACGTTACTACCAGCTTCCCTACCACCAACCGAAAACATCCGGCCGAGGTCTTTCACCTTGTACCAGTCGTCTACCATCCATATAGGAATAGGAGCGCCATCTGTTTGGAAAACTTTGATTGATTTTGGGGCGATTTTGATTTCGCCGACTTTTTTCATGGTGTTTTTGACTTCATTGGCAACAGCGCGGTAAACTCGCTGTCCTTTTTGGACGGCTGGAATGAGGCGTTCAGTAGCTTGTGTGCTTAAAACATTCCGCATAGCCGTAAGTTTTTTGGTGCTAGTGACTACAGCGTTGGCTCCTGCTTTTGCTGTTTTGGCTGCCAGCTTGGTTGATACGACGCCAGCTCCCACAATCCCGAGGGACTGAAGCAGGCTGTTTTGGCGCTGCTCGTCGGAGATTTCATTTCCAAACATGTCTTTCCCTGTACCAAATTCGTACAGGCCGTTTGCAGCAACAAGCCCGTAGAGTCCTTTTTCTGCTTTTGAAAGAACTTCGAGGGATTTAGTCGTTTTGTAGGCGTCTAACGCATGATCTGCTGCGTTGACTCCTTTGGCAACGGCATAAATTCCTTTTCCACCTTTAATGGCACGACCTGCCCATCCAACGACAGGAATAAAGCCAGCGGCCGCCATTGCACCAGCGGCGACGCGCTCAGAGGCTGATAGTTTTCGTCCAGTGACGGGATCAATTCCTTCTACCGCTCTCTTAGAATCATAATATCCCGTGACCTCTCCTGTAAAGGTAGAAGCCGCATCCCATGCTTTTTCGTACCATTCCTTGTTCGCTTCTTCAATTTCTCGTCGCTTTTCTTCTTCTTTAAGTTTATGAACTTCTGCCATTTCTTTGTTGTAATCGATATAATTCGTTGCGTATTCGTTTGCTTCCTTCCGAACTTGATACAACGGACTTTCATGGTAGGCCTTCTCATCAAATAAGACAGGATAAGCTTGACCGCCTTTAGTGGTGGCGTCGTGCAACAACTGTGTTGATGTTGTCACTATTGTTTGATTTGAGTCTATTGCACTATAACTTTCTAACCAGTCCGCATCTAATTTTTCAACCGCATTCACCGTACTATTCCGCTTTTTTTCTGCTTTGTCCATGTATTCGTCATACGTTTCCTTAGAAAAAACAGAAAGAGGAAGAATATCATCAATGGTATTAAAGATCTTTTGAAGATCTGTTTGCTGTTGGTCGACAAGTTTTTTCGCTTGGCTAATCCCGTTTTGAACGTCTTGCTCAAGGAAAGGAACCGTAACAAACGTTTCTCCTGAAAGCTTAGCTTCCTCTGCTTTTACATAGAGAGTTGAAAAATAACTTTGAAGCATCCCAACTAGATTAATCCAGTTATCAGCTGTATCCACCTGATAACGATAAAATCCCTTAATTTTATCTGCCCCTTTTCCCTTCAGACTATCATCTAAGTCGACAACAGCTTGAAGAGTTTTTTTCAAGGCATCGAGCTGTTTTTTTAGTGCTTTGTAAGATTTTTCACGTTCTTTTGCGAATGTCGAAATCCCTTCTGCATCATATACTTTTCCCATTTTATTCACCCTTTTTTATTAGGAGCGCACCATGGCTTCATCTTGTTCTTTTAGTAGATCAACATTGGCTTTCGTATCATCTACACTTTTCTCTAAGGCGGTAATATAGGTTTTAAGTAGCTCTCCTAGATCTGCTTCACTTGTTTTCCATTCTTTTGTTGTATCTAATACGTTGTCTCCCATATCTAAATTGTCTGGGAGTGACAAATGCTTAATGGTCTGTTCGACATCCTTCAGCGTTTGCATAACATCTTCGTAACGCAGCTTAATCATCGTCATAATCATTTGCTCCTTACGTAATTCTTCTCCCTTCGCTATCGCCTCTTTACTTAGAGGGCATTAACCCACAAGAAGAAAAAATAAAAATTTCAATATTTATAGTGTAAAAGTTACGTATAGAGAGAGAAATAGGAAATTATTCTCTATTTTTCTAGGTGTTCTTTCCTTTTATTTACACTAGTTCCAAAGGATGATAAACCTATAAAACATAAAAAACCCTCATGTCATGAAAATGAATGAGGGTTTCTGAACAGATAATGTGTAAACATGTTATGAAATGGCGCCTCGTGCAAATGGAGAAAGAACGCTGTAAATGCCAAAGATATAAACGAGCCAAAACGTTAATGAGCGCATGCGGGCTGCTAAGAGTGGCGTTGGTTTTTTTACGATTGCGATACGTAAAATCGTATATGTACATAATAATAAGAACGCAGCACCTAAACAAACGACTCCAATGTTTCCGTTATATGCAATACCTGCGCGCTCGTATGCAAAGCGGAGAACATATTGTGTAAAAAAGAAACCGATGACGATGAAAATGAAAAGTTCGAGGAATGTCTGAAGGTATAGTCGTCCAGTTTTCATTTCGCTACCTCCTTTTATCTATTGCTTTTAGTGTAATTGGAATATAATGGTTTTACAAAGTTTTTTTAAATATCACATCGTCATCGCTCAAAATACCTTGCTGAACATAACGAACAATTTTTTTGGCCTCTGTTTCAACACGACTACGAATAACAGGCGTGTTTCGCCAATTTTCTTTGGTTACATCATGACTCGGTGCGATGCAAATAGAGTAGTGGATCCAGGGAGGCATATAGGTTTGAAGCGTGAGAAGCATGCGTCGCATATGAAAAATAGTAGTGACAACAAGAATTCGGTTCACGTTTTCTAGTCCGAGCGCTCGTTCTAACACAAGAAGCGATGCAAGAACATTTTCCTTTGTGTGCTGCGAAATCTCTTCGGTTGAAATGGCCTGTGCCGGGATGCCAACTTTCACCGCCTCTTCTTTCATCAACGCGGCTTCAGTCTTAGATGATTTCCCCCATATGCCACCACCCGAAAAAATAAGGTGTGGTGCTCTTCCTAATTGATATAATTGAATGGCCTTTGGTAGACGAATCTCAACCGCTTTGCTGCTGCCAGGGACAAAAATGCAGTCTCCGTCTTTCAGATCATCTTCCATGTTTGTAAACAAAAGATCAGTCATTTGCTCTACTGTTAGCGCCTCTTCTTTTAGCTCGGAAATTTTCATGATCAATCGTTCACCTCGTTTTACGTCTAGTAGTAAGCGCAATCGCGTTACTTACTACTAGTATATGACAATTTCATGAATGAGTGTAACTGATAGGTTTAGCGCATAGAAGTCAGAAGGTGAAGGAATGCATCAATATAATGATAGCGATTTCTCCCCCTCCCTGTTTGCTTAAATTCTTCAAAGAACTTCGCTACTTGAAGTGAATTAGGTAGATTTCGGATTGTAAATGGTTTCTCACCATAAGCTAAACGATCCGCAAAATAGGTCGGTTCACGAAACGACAGCAAAGCTCCAATCGCGTTAATGGCAATAAACATATGTCGTTTCTCATCTGAAGTAAGCCATTGTGTAAGGTCCTCCCACGTTGGGTCAGAGGCTGCAAACAGTTTATCCCATCCTTCAAAAGGAAGCGTTGCATAGTTCGTCATCCACTGAATGACGTCATTAGCCCGAAAATAGGAAAGGTGGTGAAAGGCCTCATAACCAGTCATGTGCTGCTCTTCTACAAACTTTATGACAAGCGGTAAGCCAATATGTATTGGTAAACACTTAGCTGTTAAATACGATCGTTCTTTCAACAGATTTTCATCTGCCCCCTCCCAAAGTGACAGAACCCATTCCCTTATCTCAGAGCCAAATAGTTCCCCTAGTAAAAGAGCCCGGTACCACTCGTTTTCTAGTAGCGATGAGGTGAGAAGTTCCTGCTTTACTTCCGATCGGTCCATTTGTGTTAACTGCATCATTTGCTTTGGACGAATTTCGCCTAAATGAGTAATGAGGCGGAGGATATCTCCGGTAGTCGAATAATCAATAACAGGTTTCTTCCCCAGACTCCAAAACCACTTTATCCATTTTAAAGCTAAGGGGTTGTCAGCACATAACCCTTCCGAAGATAAAAACCATTCAACTTGCTCCACTTCTAAACCAATTAGACAAAGAGTCGTAAGGTTATTCAAAAAATGAGCAACGTTTTTGGCGAGTAAATATTCCGTCGATTCATCTTCATACCAATAATAGACTTCACCGTCTGGTTGATCATCTGCTACGTCAATGGTAATCAAATCACCATTCCCTACATGGTGAATTAAGAGGCGTTTTTGGTCCCGTTCATCACAAAGAACTTCCAGCTCGTGAAGATTCCACTGCAATTTGCCAAAGGAGTTGTCCTTATATGGTTTAGGAACAATGAGTTCATCTGGAAATTCCCAACAGACGTCTATTGCTTTTGAGACTCTGAGAAGAGCTTCTTTTAAACTAAGAGGGAGCTTTATGTCAAGCTTTCGTTCAGTCATTACGATTTCATTCTCTGTTGCGACCGAATCCATGTATAGATGCCCTTCTCCCCCTATGTTTTGTACCAGCTGCACGATATTTTCCCACTGATTCACCAAATGCTTCATTCTCTCTCGACCTTCCTATTATATTTCTTCTATATATACACTAAATTCAGAGGGTTTCGCATCTCGCGCTAGCTGAAAAGCGTCTGCATTCTCAACGGAACTAAAAAAGTCATCTAACTCTCCTTCATACTCAAAATACCATTCTTCAATTGTATGGTTTTTAAATATCGGTAAGGGTTCAAAAAGAAATTCGCAGTGAAGCTGTGTAGGCTCGTCTTCTTCTTCGATCGAAAACTGGCGAGTAAATGTAAAATGAAATTTCTTTTCGCCTGTGAAATCATACGTTCCGCATTGAAATAACAATGCGACTTCCTCTTCTCCTTCAACAGGCTGACGACTCAATTCTTTAAAAGCGCTCCAAACCGATTCAATAGTTGGGTCCGTTTTAAGTTGATTTTCAATAAATGGTTGAGCATTTTGAACAGTAAGCATGGTCATTCTCCTTTTTAAGGTTGATGTATACGTCTATTATACCTTTTTACAGAGGGAACGGTCTTTAAAACAGTTGTTAACAAAGTGTTTTAAACAACAATACAAAACATCGTCACTGCATAGAGAGAACTGTCTATAAAACATCATAGAAGTTCTCATGTATGTCTTGAAACGACCTCTTTTCTAAACCATAGATTCATCAAAAAGGTAATATGTTTATCTTTAAAAATTAACCAAAAAACAAGGTCTATTTTACCGTATCTAAAATCACCTTTTTGCTGTATTATTTCTTTTGGGATTTATTTCATTTTAAGGTAATGGATCGTATGAATAAAAGCTTTTAAGCTAAAATCGGATGGAGAAATGATGCTAATAACTTTACTAAGAAAAATCATTTACTTTATATTAATGAGCTTTGTATTCTTATTGGGTATTTTAGGAAGCAAGATTATTTGTTTTGTATTAACTGCATGGGCTTTATTAATCGCCCTATTTATCAAACTAAAAAAAGAAAAGCTGCTCAAATTAATATTTGCAGATTTTGCTACTGGTTCAAAAGGTTATAGCATCAAACAAGCACTTATATCAGCTATTGGCGTTTTCGTTGTGGGGGTTATTGGTTTACTTTTCTTTTAACTAATTACTCATGAAAGATTGTATTATGACAATGAATCGGGTTATAAAAATAGCTATGAACATTTGGATGATTATCGGCGGGATAGCCATTATGGCAATCTCTATTATATACGCGGCAAGTGTATTTAAAGATTACGATGACGAAACAACGAAAGGAAAAATAGGAACGTTCATTCTTTATCTGGCAGATCCGCATGCTGGTGGAGTGTTCTTGTATATCGGTTTTTTACTTTTGTTACTTGGTCTTGTGTCGTGAACACCTGAGGTTACCTCCATAAATGTTATTGTTTTTATGAACAAACAAGATGCAAATAAGCGCGATAAAAAAGAACAAGCCCCAAAGCTTGTTCTTTTTCCTACTTATTGTTTCGTTCGATAGTCCGCTACTGTGTACACGTCTTGACTGCGATCGATCATATAAGATGGTGCTTCTTTTCCTCGGTTCGCTCGGTGTCCAGCGATATGAGCATCGCTCTTTTCCCAGGCCTTCCATGCTTCTTCAGATTCCCAGCGAATCATGACGAGCACTTCCTCATCTCCGCGACGCTGTTTTTTCTTCATGACGCTCATGTCTAGAAATCCTGGCTGTTCTTGAATAATCGTTTTGGATTGGAAATTACCCACGACTTGATCACCGTATCCCTCTTCTACGACTATACGTTTTAATTGTACAAACATATGGATCTTCCTTTCTGTTTTAATCAGTAATGATAATCATTATCAATTGATATTTTCATGCTATCATGTTTTAATAGAAATACAAAGAGTTTTATAGATATTTTTAAAAATGGCGAAACTTTTCCCCTTTTTTCCCCGTCTAATGTCATAGGGAGTGAAAAAAATGAAGAAACTAGTGGCAATGATTGTCGTTGCGGGAGGTCTTTTTACATACATTTCAGGGTACGCACACCCACTATTTGCACAGCTAGAAGAACAAGACTCCCTTCCTTCTCAGCTGGTCAATCAACAGCAAGCACCGATTGAATATGATGCCGGAAAGGTCATCCGACAGATACAGTGGCAAGATCTGCAAAAAAATAGTCCACGTCCATGGGAAAATAGATGGACGATGAATTATTATTCATGGCTAAACACGGGTACACAAGTGGCGGAGCGTGACATGTTCAGCGGACAAAGCGTGTTAGACGCGACGGATTCGATGGTAGAGGAAGCGGATAAGCATAGCTAAACGAACGACGGCCAATTAGTTGTGCTTTATTCCATGACAAAACACGTCAAGATCACTCTTGGCGTGTTTTCGTATCGTTTAAAATATGTATATAATGATGAACAGCAGCTTCCACTCATTATTTGGACCCGGCACTATGTAAAAACTCACTTTTCAGTATGCTCATTCGTAGACGATCAACGTACATCCCTTCACGGAGGCGATCTTGTCGTAAAATTCCTTCTTCAACATAGCCAATCCGCTTATAAAATTTAATGGCTTTTTCGTTGTCCACTTCTACTCGTAGCCAAATTTTATTTAAGTTAAGCTCACGAAATCCAAATGACAGCATTTCGTTCATAGCGGCTATTCCGTACCCCTTTCCCCAGTAACGTTTGTCCCCAATCGCGATGCCCAATTCAGCATGATGATTTAAGGTATCCATATTTTTCAAGTCCACCCAACCAATATGTACACCTTCTTCAGTGACGATTGCTTTTTGCTCGTAGCCGTTTGTTTTATCAATACACATCTGAATCCATGAAGCCGTTTCTTCTTTTGTAAACGGAGGGTATTTTTCCGGCATATTTAAATGCTTGGTTACCTCTTTGTCTAGGCACCACGTATAGCGGTCCTCGGCATCCTTTAGTTGAAGCTCCCGTAGGTTGACCGTTGGTATCATAATAAAACCACCCCTTTTTCCATATTATTGAATAGATCTAGTATACTAGATTTAAAAGGTTTTTTGGGAAATGTAGTTGGCAATGAGGGTGGTCCTGGGCGAGGATGCTTTTTCGGATGTGCTTTTGTAGTGTTGTATGTGGTACTGCCTGTTCGTGTGCGCACGTGGAAAAGAAAATAGCTTCATAGATATCTTAGATGTACTAAAAAAACGAAAGCTGGTAATTTATCAGCTTTCGTTTAACCAATCCTCTCTACTGCTTCAACAAGCATATCCCCAACAAAATCTCGATCAATGAATACCGCCTTCACATTATGCGCCCTGTTCTTTTCCTAGCGAGAATCCTTCGAAAAGACGCCCACCAAAAGGAGCGAGTACTTCATCCACTATTTGAACGATGCGCTCTTTGTAACCAAGCTTATAAAACGTATGAAATGCGTCAATAAATCGCTCCGCAAATTCTTCATCGTATCGGCAAAGCTCTCGAACAATCCACTTCGAGTCACCGACCCAATGGCGATTCGTCCTAAGGATAAATTCGTGGGTAAGATTTGCGAGCGTGTTGGCGACAAATAGCTCTTCTGCTTTATTTGTGCAACCAATTAAATCATCAAGCGCGTCGGTTAGAAAATATCGCTTTAATTGAATCGTCTCGTCTGTCCATGCCTCAGGACCTTGATCAAGAAGCCTTTGCGCTTCTCGTTTAATGTCTTCTACTTTCCCGTGATCCACGAGGACAAATCCTTCCGCTACCATGCGAGGCAATGAGGGCCTCGCTCGTTTACAATCTTGCTCAAAAAAGGCCTGGTAGGAAGTAAAATTGTGCGCAAATACTTCAATACACCAGCCAAGCTCAATGACCGATTCCCGGTAGGAAGTCGGTAAATTCTCATCGAAGACGACGATATCTAAATCCGATGTTTCGGTTGCCTCTCCCCGAACGACACTTCCTGCCAAAACGGCTCCGCTACATAGCGGGAAGTGTCTCATAACAAATTGTTTTGCTGCATCCATAGGCTCTAAGCGCTGAATCATGAAGCAACCCTCCTTTTCTATGCCTCTATTATAAATTATTCCGAATATTTGTGATAATATAATGTTACTAGAAAGAGTGAAATAATATGTTTGGGGTGCTTGCTCGGTTTGATCCTCGTGCAGAACAGCACATTAAACAAATATGGAATGCTTTAGAAAAGGAACAACTCTCCTTTTATGCCCGAGAGGTACAGGATAGAATTACTTGAGATAGATATAAAAAGCCATTCTTTTAAGGAACGGCTGCAATTGTCATTAAATTAAGGACAAATTCTGAGACAATATTTTTCTAATCACTCTTATTTGACCTCTATGGTTAATTTCATCTTCGAATACGTGAAACCAGATGAAATAGTTATTAGACGGATTGTTATCCCATATTCTATTTTCATACAACCAATCATCATCTAGAGTAGCAAATTCTTTTAACGTTCTACTTCTCACTTCTTCTAGTTTGGAGATATAAAACTCTAAGGAATGACCTTTGATATGTGTTCTGCCCATATCACCAAGACTGTATGGTGCACCCCATTCCTTCATTTCTTGTTCATTGGGTTTTCTACCGTCAAAAATCTCTATTTGAAATCCTTTTTCAACAGCAGCCATATGTAATAAAAGAGACCCGATACTATTACTTTCCTCGCTCATTAAATAGTCTAATTCGGAAGTAGTCAAACCATGTACGGCTTCTAAAGTTGTTTTTCTAGCATAGTTCATTTGTGAGACAAGGTGACCAATTTGGGCGCTAAACCCCCTTAATTTTTCTATCTTAAATTCCATGAAACGTGCACCTCATTTACTCGATTAGAAATCTTGATACCCTGCTCTTTAACTTGATATCTCCTTCACAATAGTACCATAAAAAGTAAATATATCCTCTTATTATCGAAGTAACAACCTGCACGCAAAAGACTAAAAAAATTCATATAGACCTTGATCGAAATAAGCGTATTCTTCTTTTGAGATAGTAAGTCGTTGATATCCATCGTAAAAAGCGTCTATATATTGGGGATGATCGGTGAATCGTCGCACTGCTAATGCCACATCATAGCGCGGATCTCCAATGGTTAGATCTGCGACATCAATAAATGTCTCTACTTTTCCATCCCTCACTAGAACGTTTTCCATCGTACAATCACCGTGAATCATCGTCTCTAAAATGGGCGCTGGCTTTTCTGCATGTAACTTTTCCAGGAGTACATCATTTCCATCCGTTCCCCCTTCATGCAAATTAATCTCCGCTTGTTTAAGCTGTCCATCTAGCCAGGGAACGGATTTTCTGAGAGGTTCGTTCAAAGGCAACTCATGGAGCTTCCTTATAAGTTCACCAAACGAGTTCATAAGCTTGCATTTTTCCTGCTCAGTTTTAGCCAGACTAAAGGCTTTTCTTAATGTCATTCCTTCCTCAAAAGACATAATCAAATGGCTTCCTTCTTCATCTTCAAAAAAACCATAATATGTTGGTACGGGAAGCAAAGTAGATTGAAGGGTTTCTAGCACATATGCCTCACGTACTAGCCATGAGCGGTATCTTTTGGTGAACGCGCTTTTCAGTAAATAAGTATGTGTTTCAGTTTGTACCCTACTGACTTTTGATGTCCATCCCTGCTCATTTAGAAGTTCAATGTTAATTACTTCACCAATGATATTCTCTATTTGTTTTAAACGTTCGATATTTATTGTTTATTCCTCCTCCTTAAACGTGTTCAATACATGATTCGTGAGAATAGAGAGAAGTCCTCTTTTACATAAATTAATTGACTTTTCTTCGCTTTCTCTTTATATTAGACTGATCGGTCTATAGAAAAAATAGATTTGAAAGGGGGAATGGATTATGAATACGCGCGATAAAATTATTCAAACGGCTTCTAGCTTGTTTCAGCTACAGGGTTACCATGCAACAGGTCTTACTCAAATTCTTGAGCAAAGCGCTACGCCAAAGGGTTCGATGTATTATCACTTTCCACAAGGAAAAGAGCAGCTTGCTGTTGAAGCAATTAAGTATATGAAAGAGTTTGTTCAAGAAAAAAATGAAGAAATTCTTGAGAACTATGAAGATGCCGTTGAGGCTATTCAGCGCATCATTCTTGACGTAGCAGATCATTTTGAGAAAGATGATCACGCCCCTGGTTTTCCAGTAGGATTACTTGCAGCAGAAACGGCTTCCACAAGTGAGTTGCTACAACAAGCATGTCAGCAGGCATTTGAGGCTTGGGAAGGCGGATACTACAAGAAGCTTACTGCAAACGGTTGGGACGAAGCGAGGGCACAGGATATGGCAATTGTCATTAATTCCTTAATCGAAGGCAGCATTTTGCGCGCTCTTGCCAATAAATGCAGTAAACCGCTTCGCATTGCAGCGGCACAAATTCCACAGCTGTTAAAACAAACATAGACGTTGTTCATTTACATAAAAATTATAGTGACTGGTCTAATGTTCAAGCTGTAACGAATATACATGAGATGGTTTGATTAAAAGGGGGAAATAAAATGGATGCGAGTGCTACTCAGCACAGCCAAACACAGATAAAAGTTTTGCCGATTATGATTGCCTTTTTAATGAGCGGATTTATCGGGCTTTTTAGTGAAACAGCGCTTAATATGGCGCTAGCTGATTTAATGAGAGAATTTGAAATTAGAGAAACGACCGTTCAGTGGTTAACGACAGGATACCTGCTCGTGCTTGGCATTTTAGTTCCGGTATCAGGTCTTTTATTACAACGTTTTACGACGAGACAGCTCTTTATCGCTGCTCTCTCCTTCTCGGTTGTCGGAACGCTTGTAGCGGCTCTTTCACCGACGTTTACCTTCTTAATGGGGGCTCGCGTCATTCAAGCAATTGGTACAGGTCTTCTATTACCGTTAATGTTCAATACGATTCTCTTGATCTTCCCTCCTGAAAAGCGCGGAGCTGCGATGGGGATGATTGGTCTTGTTATTATGTTTGCTCCAGCCGTTGGCCCAACGATTTCAGGGTTAATCATTGAGCATTTAACATGGCACTGGATTTTCTGGATTTCACTTCCTGTTCTAGTGTTCTCACTGATTTTCGGGATTATTTATATGCAAAATGTGTCTGAAACGAAAACGATTAAGCTGGACGCCCTCTCCATTGTGTTATCAACCATTGGTTTTGGGGGAATCGTCTTTGGCTTCAGTAGCGCTGGTGAAGGAGATGCTGGGTGGCTAGAGCCAAAGGTTCTTATTTCAATCGGAATTGGTGTATTGTTTTTAATTCTATTTAGCCTCCGTCAAGTGTCGATGGATCAGCCAATGATTAACTTAAAAGTGTTTAAATATCCAATGTTCACGATTGGTCTTGTGATGATCTTCATTTGTATGATGGTGATCTTGTCATCAATGCTATTATTACCGATTTATTTGCAAGGTGGTCTTGTTTTAACCGGATTTGTAGCAGGACTGTTGCTTCTTCCTGGTGGGGTCGTAAATGGACTTATCTCGCCTGTGATGGGTCGATTATTTGATAAGTATGGTCCCAAATGGCTCGTGATTCCAGGCTTTATTATCATATCTGTTGTCCTTTGGTTCTTCACGACCATTAATACCGCTTCAACGACAGCCTTTATTATTGTCCTTCATACGTGTCTAATGATTGGAGTTGCAATGGTCATGATGCCAGCTCAAACAAACGGCTTGAATCAGCTACCGAAGCAGTTCTACCCTGATGGAACGGCCGTTATGAACACGCTACAGCAAATTGCCGGTGCAATCGGAACAGCCGTAGCCGCAAGTATTATGGCATCTGGTCAAAAGGATTACATGGCAACCGTAAAAAATCCTGCGGACCCGTCTGTTATTTCTGCTTCGATCACGGCTGGAACACAGCACGCCTTCGTGTTTATCTTAACGATCGCAATCATTGGATTTTTAGGATCTCTATTCATTAAGCGTGTGAATGTGAAGGAAGTATCATAAAAAAGCAGTGCTGGACTTATAATTCGTTCAGTTTTAAAGTAGAACAAAAAAAGTGAATTAGAATAATAGCTAACTCACAGCTAAACGATCAAAAGAAAAAGGTATTGTCCTCGAAGGTAACAGGTTCCCATTCCGGGTGCAAAAATTAAAATCACAATAGTTTTTGGCGTGAATTCACCAATGAATTCACGCCTTTATTTTTATTGATCAATTAACGTTCGTTGTACTTTTATCAAAAATTCCCCTAGTCGTTCGCAGAGATTTTCTTTATAGGGACAATACTTATTGTACCTATGAAACCTATGTGGGAAAATGGTTGTGAAATTGCCTGCGAATTGGGCTAACAGATAAGGTATTTACTAGGAAAGATATAATTTATTTAAGATAAAGATAGAACATTGATAAGCAAAGGAGTTTGGAGAAATGAACTTAGAAAAGCTAAAAAAAGCATTAGAAGAGGAAAAAATTGATGAAGCAGAAGGTATTTTAGAGGAAGTAGGGACAAATAAGTACGAACCCGCCATCCCGCTTCTCATTGAGTTCTTAAAAAGCACAGATAATCATCGACTAAGAAATTCTATTGCACTTACTCTTAGTGATATTGGAAATGAAATAGCAGTAGAACCATTAATTGAAATGATAAATGACCCAAAGACTTTAGGGTTTAGAGGTTCATTGCTTTTTGCCTTGAAACCTTTTGATTGTTCTTCACACTTAGAGACGCTAATCTATCATCTTTTATCTGGAAACTTTGAGGTACAAATGGAATCGTATCAACTAATTGAGGAAAACATTCATTCTGATCTATCTGATGATTTAATACTAAAATGTATCATTAAGGTAAAGAAAGAATTAGATGAAATAGAACGACAAAAGGAAATACTCTCAGATGCTTTAGACCTGTTATTTTCATTAAAAGAAGTATAATGACACGAAAATCTGACCCAATGAAAGAAAAAACGCTGCTGATAGTAAAAATCAACGGCGTTTTCTTATGTGATTATTGTTGTGAATTACCCTTTGCTTTTTGAGGTGAAAAGGGTTAAATTTTCTTCGTGGTCACTCACCGTGAAGAACAAATGATAGAGGGATTTGGTGCTCTTCTACCTCAAAAGCATCTAACCAGTCTCTCTTTGTGAAATCGCCATGTAATTTCAACTCCCCACTCCCCTTGCCCAATCTTGCTTTTTGAAAATTATGTTACCTCTTTTTAGACAGAATCATATCCACATGAGGAATCCCGTCCTCCAAGTAAACATCTGATATCACTTCAAATCCGAACGATCCGTAGAACTTTCGCAGGTAATCCTGGGCTTGAATTTTAATACGTGATTCGTTGAGCTCGTTTGTTAAAAAATCGAGCGCTCGCTTCAGCAGCTCTTCCCCTAGCTTTTGCTTGCGATAGTCTTTTTTGACAAGAACGCGTCCGATGGAAGCCTCCTCATAAGACACTCCTGGTGGAAGAAGGCGAGAGTATGCGGCAATTTCCCCCTCTACTTCTTTAAACAAGTGATAGCTAAGAAGATCCTTTCCATCTAGTTCAGGATACGGACAGTTTTGTTCGACGACAAACACGTCTACCCGTTCTTTCAGCACGCTGTACAGCTCATTTGTCGACATTTCTTCAAATCTCTTAATATACCATGTCATTGTTTCGGCACCTTCTTTTTCAAAATATGTATGAAAGCCGTTTTTATTATTATAAGGCAAACCTGCCACACATGTCAGCGGCTTATTAAATGACTTTCCATACATTGGTTACTTTTTATTTTGATAGGGTACTACATATGTGAAGTACATCACGTTCTTAGTTAAAGGAGAGATGGCAGCATGAGTAAACCAGATAAAAACAATGCTAAAACAGGTGCTGAGTTATTAGTTGAAAGTTTAGAGAAGCATGATGTTCCTTACGTATTCGGCATTCCTGGAGCAAAAATTGATGGCGTATTCGATGTATTAAAAGACCGTGGTCCAGAGGTCATCGTATGCCGTCATGAGCAAAACGCAGCCTTTATGGCCGCAGCGGTCGGAAGACTCACTGGTAAGCCGGGTGTGTGCCTCGTAACATCAGGACCAGGCGCAGCCAATTTAGCGACCGGGCTTGTGACAGCGACAGCAGAAGGTGATCCCGTCGTTGCACTGGCTGGAGCTGTTCCTAGAGGAGATCGAGCAAAAAATCGTCACCAATCAATGGATAATGAAGGCCTCTTTAAATCCATTACAAAGTTCAGCGTTGAAGTAGAAGATGCAGCGAACGTTTCAGAAGTCATCGCAGATGCTTTTCGTAAAGCGACCTCTTCTCCTTCTGGCGCAGCGTTTGTCAGCTTGCCGCAAGACGTAATGGCGAGTGAAACGTCACTTCCCGTTCTTTCACCCTTAAAAGCCTCAAAGCTTGGAGCTGCAAATAAAGATGCATTAACAGACGCCGTTCAAACGATTCGCACAGCTAAATTGCCCGTGCTTCTACTAGGAATGCGTGCTAGCCAGCCACAGGCAGTAAGGGCCATACGCACGCTGCTTTCGAAGCATGGGATTCCTGTCGTAGAGACGTTTCAAGGTGCAGGAGCTCTTTCACGTGACCTTGAATCCAACTTTTTTGGACGAGTAGGGCTATTTCGTAATCAACCCGGAGATGTGTTGCTGAAGCATGCTGATGTGGTCGTGACGATTGGGTATGATCCAATCGAATACCCTCCTTCTCTTTGGAACAAAGAAGGTGAGCGACAGATTGTTCATGTAGACGATGTGCCGTCACAAGCAGACTATGACTATCAGCCAACAGTTGAATTATGGGGAGATATTTCGAGTACGGTTGACGCTCTTGTAAGCGAGTGGCCTTCTATCACGTATTCAGATGAGATTACTGCTCACCTAACAACCATTAAGAGTACACTTCAACAGTCAGAGGAAGACTACGAATTCAAAGAAGACACTAAACAGCTCCATCCCCTTCAAATTATTGACGTTCTTCAGCAGACGATTGATGATAATACAACGGTCGCATGTGATATTGGCTCGTTGTACATCTGGATGGCTCGCTATTTCCGTTCCTACAAACCACAGCATTTGTTATTTACAAACGGAATGCAAACGCTTGGTGTGGCGCTTCCGTGGGGGATTGCGGCATCGCTCGTTCGACCTCATGAAAAAGTCTTGTCTATGTCTGGAGACGGTGGCTTTCTGTTCTCAGCGATGGAGCTTGAAACAGCCGTTCGCCTGAACCTCCCCATCGTCCATATTATTTGGAATGATCAAACCTATGACATGGTTGGCTTTCAGCAGCAAGTAAAGTACAACCGAAAATCAGCGGTAGAATTCGGAAACGTTGACTTTGTGAAATTTGCGGAAAGCTTCGGTGCAAAAGGATTTAGAGTACACACAAAAGAGGAACTTGCATCGGTATTGAAAGAAGCGTTTCAGACCGACGGACCTGTCGTCATTGATGTTCCCGTTGATTATAAAGATAACGAGAAGCTAAATACACAGCTATTACCAGATCAATTAAACTAAAAAGGAATGAGTAAAGATGACAAAAGAGAACCAGAAAACCATTTATCAAACCTCCACGATGATTGCCCTTTTAGATGGTGTGTTTGACGGAGTCGTTACGTATAAAGATCTAGCAAAGCAAGGTGACTTTGGCCTTGGAACGTTTAATAAGCTAGACGGTGAAATGATCGCGATTGACGGAGACTTTTATCAAATTACGCATGGAAAAGCGATTCCGGTTGAGGAAAGTGCAAAAACGCCTTTTGCTATTATGACGACGTTTCAAGAGGAGGTTTCCTATAAAATCGAAGAGGAAATGAGCCTAGAGCAGCTAGAAGAATGGCTAAATAAACGCTTGCAGAGTAAAAATATTTTTTATGCGATTCGCATTGACGGGACGTTTCGTGAAGTGAAAACGAGAACGGTTGCCAAGCAAGAAAAGCCTTATCCTTCTATGGTAGAAGCAGCAGAAAATCAGCCTACGTTCACATCAACGAACGTTACGGGAACGATTGCTGGATTTTTCACCCCTGACTATGCGACAGGAATTGGTGTTCCGGGCTATCACCTACATTTTATCGATGAAGCACGTAAGGAAGGCGGTCATGTTCAGGATCTGACGATAGAGAACATCACGATCAAGATTTGCCAAAAAACAAAGTTAGATTTAACTCTCCTTGAAACGAACGAGTTTTTAGAAGCAGATCTAGAGAGTCATAGCGTAGAAGAAGAAATTGCTACAGCAGAGTAAGAGTAGCTTTCTTAGAAACGTCACGCCCCTTAAACTTGAGGTGCGTGACGTTTTTACATTCACTTATATCGCTGTCATGGTTGTACGTAGTAATTCAAAAGCTTTCTCCATGTCAACATCCCGTTTCAAATGCTCGGGTGTCCATGGAATATATATGTGAGGCTCTATCCCTTTTCGCGTCATGCCCCTTCCCTCGTCAATTCGTGATAATCGTGACGTCGGATAGGAAAGCTCGAAGGTATCGTTCCACGTTTGAGACAGTAGGTTCGCATAGTCATTTACCCCTGCAGTTGGTCTGCCGATTACCGTCACTTTGCTCGATTTTTTACACATTTCAATAAAAGAATCTCCTGAGCTTGCACACGTATAGTCTGTTAACACAACGACTTTCTGGGGCTGGGGAAATCCTTTTACAAACGTGTTCTCGGGAAGAAGCTCACGAAAGTCAAACTCAACAAAGCCCTTCCCCTTATGCTTTTTCCATTCACGCAAAAATAACTCGACGGAGAAGCGCGACTGTTTGTCATTAATGAATGTTAACTGTTGTTCAATTTCATAAACGGCACGTTCTGCATTTGATGTGGTGTTATGAAACAGCATTTTCTCCGTCGGATTGTATAGCTCCGTTCCTTCTGGTGGCAATAAATAAGGAAGCAATGGGAAAAAGCTTGAATCGCTTCCTCCTTTATTCACGCGAACGTCTACAATCCAATGTTTAGCTTCACTCAACAGCTGCTCATTGTTCCTGATAAGATTCACAATGGCATCAGGGTTTGCAAAAACGGTTATTTTGAACAAAACAGTGTCTGGCGTTTGTTCTTGAACGCTGTATGTAGGAATCCATTTCGGATAATCAAACCACCGCAAATTTATCGTTTGGCGACTTCCATCTTCTGTTACGACTTCACCTTTATCATAAAGAGCTAAAATCTTTGTCCACTTTTCGCGCTCTGCCGTACGTTCGTTTACATAGCGGTGGTGAATTTCTTTTAACTCTAGGACAGGTATGCCCCCTAATGACGTAAAATACATTCCTTTTTGGAGCTGTGACTCCTGCTGTGCGGACGTTACATAAAGCTTATCTTCAAAGCGCCGCACGTCAAACCCTCGATGACGTTTTTTCACCGATTTATTTTGAATGGCACTAAAAAACAGATGTGGGTCATTCCAATCCATCAAATAATCTTGCACAAGATCGACAAACGCTTCATCCGTTAATAGTTGCTCGGCTTGCAATCTACGAATCTCGTGGACGTATTCATCAGGGCGATCACACCCTATTTTGTCATAACAGCCCGCATAATCGTTGCGCATAATATGAACGATTTCATTAAATACTTGTTCCAATGACGTTCCTCTTTTCTTTTGTTAATTAATTCTGCGCGTTGTCCTTTCTACTTCAGTGCGTATTCGACTAAATTAAGAAGCTTGTGTTCGGGTACTTGGGCAATTTCTTGAAACGTCATGCCCTTTTTACGTAATCGATCCACAACCACCCAGCCTGTATAGTACACTTCCCGATCGTGACCAGTTGTTCCCTCACCAAATGTAAACTTTGTAAGCGCAGACGAGCTCTCATCCCGCAGATAAGGACCAATGCCCGCTAAAATTTCCTCTTCATGCTTTTGACAGGAAGCAAACCAGCCTTCTTTATGCTCGATATACGCTGCGTCAGGATGACCAGGAACGAAATGCTTGCTGATTTGTGTCGCAAGGCCTTCTTGAATGACAGTTGAAGCGACAGAACGCTCCCATGCTCCGGTTAATTCAGCAGTTTTCATATGTACGACGTGAGTGAGCTCGTGAGTAAGTAAAATATCGTCCGTGTCCGCTCTCGTTTCAATTGGTAAGCACAGCACGGCGTCTCCATCTTCAGTTATGGTTACAAACGGATTGTGCTCGAACCCACCTACGAAGTACAGAACGAAGACCTGAAGAGGCTCCTCGTATCCTAGTAAACTTTTTACGTTGCTTAGATGCTTTTTCAAGAGATCGTCATGAGGAGTCCAGCTGCGTATAGATTCAATATGAGTGTGATACGCACCCCATGCATTCTCCACTAACGTTCTAGCTAATGCATTTCCTTCATCGGTAGGTGGGACTGCGGCAAATCCGTAATGCTCCTGCCACAGCTCCCACCGCTTGTCAGTCGTAACGTGCTCGTGATTTGCACGTTGATAAAATTGCAAAAAATCTGGCACTTTGTTCAAAATGTTCGCTGTGTCCATTTACTACTCCTCACTTTTCCTTTAGCTTCTGTCTTTTCCCATTCGCACAAATAATCATAAATAGCGCTTTAATGGATAGGAAAATAGGAAGAAATTCATTCCCCATTGCTTCTCGACCGATATGAATGATTCCGACTGCAAAGAATAGATACAAAAACAATGCGTATCGTCATTTCATGGTCATTCCTCTCCTTTTATATTTTACCATATTTATACATAATGTACGGTAATCGCTTCAGAAAGCGTACTTCTGAGAAGGAGAAACGATGCCTTTAGAGAATTTCTATATAATTGGTCATTTTAGAGGAGGTTTTACATTGGACAAAACGTCGCTAACCATTAATAAAAATAGCTGGGATGAGGCGGCAACACGCTTTTTCGGTCGAAATCCCCTACCGGAGTATGGCCCACTTGCACCGAGTGAAGAAGAGCTGAATTTATTCGGAGATGTGTCGGGGCTTCGCGTATTAGATGTTGGCTGCGGGAGCGGTCATTCCCTTAAATATATGAATGATCACGGAGCGAATGAGCTATGGGGTCTTGATTTATCAACGGCGCAAATTACAGCTGCACAAAAGGTGTTAGAAAAAAGCAATGTTCCCTTTCATTTGTTTGAATCCCCGATGGAAGAGAATCCTGGACTTCCACGCGACTACTTCGATATCGTCTATTCCATATACGCGCTTGGATGGACGACCAACATGAAACAAACGCTTCAGCATATCCATACATACCTTAAAAAAGACGGCGTTTTTATTTTTAGCTGGGAGCATCCTCTTCATAACCGAATCAGACGTGATCATGACACGTTCACCGTAGCAAAGTCCTATCACGAGGAAGGTTCATACAAGCATCCTGCATGGAAGGAGCCTGCCTACATGCAGCAATACCGCATCAGCACTTATATTAATCTACTAATAGAAACAGGTTTTCGCATTGAACAACTAATTGAAGACGTTGCGCTGACAGAAGAAGATCGAGAGCGTCACGAGAATCAGTGGTACTCGTATGATCAAGCAAAGCTTATTCCAACGACGTTCATTATGAAGTGTACGAAAAAGTAACAAAGCCCATCCCTTTTTTACTCTAGGGACGGGCTTTTTCTATTAGAGATCTTTGTTTGCGTAAATTTTTATCGTAAGCATCCATGAACCAATGAATAATAACAGCGAAATGATTGTACCGGACGTCCAGAGCTGCCACACGTGCATATCTTGGAGAAACGCTAGGCTATTATTCATTATATTCTCAATAGAAGAAGCAATGGCTCTTATCAATATACTTGAAAGCACGATAATGATGGAAAAGATCGTCAGCAAATAGCGGTTGGAGAATTTATAAAAGAACGGAAAATAAAAAGAGAGAAATAATAAAATAAGGATAAAGCTAATCCCTAGCTCTGATCGGAGGTTTTCCCAACTAAGTGCCACAGTCTTTCCGAGGGCTAGTTGACAAACGACGTGTACGACAATCATGCCCACCGTCGTTAATAGAGAAAATAAGAGAACGCCAATATACTTAGAAGAGATAATTTGACTACGTGTAAATGGTAGGCTGTTGATGAGAAGGTTGTTATTATCCTTTGTATCGTAGTAGTGATTATTGATTGCAAATATGGTCACAATGATGACGATACCAAATCCTATGTTAAGATCACCGAGCGTGTAGACAACTCCTATGAAAAGATAGAGAAACATAAGCATTTTTTGAATAAGAAAATCTTTTCGAATTAAGTTATACATACATATTCCCCTTTTTCGTAAAGTACATAATGTCTTCTAACGACGGCTTTTCAATAAGCACCCTATTTCCGAAACGATGTTTCGTCTGATTAATGTTTTTACTAAGTGCTTCAAAGCCAACATTTGTTTTTCGGACCGACACAAATTCATCTGCAGCCTCTGCAGTTAGCAAATCATTACTTCCTTTAACAAGTCCATATTCCTCCAAAATAGAATGATAGTCTTTGTTAAAAATGAGCCTTCCCTCTTGAATGAACGCAATATAATCCGCAATTTTATCAAGGTCTGTTGTGATATGCGATGAAAAGAAAATGGTTTTGTTTTCATCTTGCATCAGCTCATACAGAATTTCTAAAATTTCGCGACGAAATATAGGATCAAGTCCTGATGTGGGCTCATCCATGATGATAAGATCAGCGTGATGTGAGAGTGCAAAGGCTAGGGAAACCTTCATTTTCATCCCTTTGGACATTTTTTTAAGCTTTACCTTTTCTGGTAGCTGAAAGGTTGTCACATAATGATGGAAAAGATGGTCATCCCAGTTGGAATACATCGGGGCGATTAATCGTCTAAGCTGTAAAAGTGTTAAATCATCGTAATAGACATTTTCATCAAACACAAAGCCAATTCGCTCTTTAATTTCCTTTTCATGTTTTTGATGATCGAGTCCAAAAACCTTAATACTGCCGCTATCCTTTTTTACTAAATTCAGTAATAGCTTAATCGTAGTCGACTTTCCCGCCCCGTTCGCTCCAATGAAACCTGTTACGTATCCTTTTGGAATGGAGAACGATAAATCCTTTACCTCAAAGTTTTTATATGCTTTTGACACTTGTTGAACTTCAATTACGTTTTCAACGTTCAATTCCCTTCCCCCTCATATAATAATGACAGCAACTCTATAACCTCTTGTTTGGAAATGTTCACTTCTTTACTTAGCGTAATGGCTTCTTGCAGTTTGTCTTCAACAATTTTCCACTGCTTTTCTTTTAAAAATTCATGGTTTTGCGACGAAACAAACGAACCTTTGCCTACCACGGAGTGAATAAAGCCTTCTTTTTCTAGCTCCTCATACGCACGTTTTGTTGTAATCACACTCACTTGAAGATCCTTTGCTAACAGGCGGATCGATGGTAATGAATCCCCTTCATGCAAGATACCTTTTAAAATATGCTGCTTAACCTGCTGTGAAATTTGTTCGTAAATGGGTTGTTTCGATTGATTTGAAATAATAATTTGCATGCAAAGCTTCCTTTCAAAAGCTAATAGTGTATATATACTATATACACACTATATACACAGAAAAGGTAAAATGCAACAATTTATCTGGATTTTTTTTCAAAATAGATGATTTCGGATTAATCCATCCATAAATTTCATAAAAAACGAAACTTTTACAATTATAATTCGTATATACAAGTAGAGAAAGGAGTGGTCTACATGCCATGCTGTCAAAATTGTGGACATCAGTGGAGCTGGGGGACTACTTTTAAAAAAATCTGGACATTTAAACGAACGTTAACCTGCCCAAATTGCCAAGTAGTGCAGTACGTTTCAAAGGACGCGCGCTTTAAGATCAGCTTAATTTCCACGATTATTCCCCTTGTACTTGTTCCATTAATTGCATTTGGATTTGCCGTCAAATCCATTGTCCTTGTTGAATTTCTCCTATTAGGAATGTTCTCTTTGTACATGCCAAACTTGTACGAATTAACAAATGAAGAAGAACACTTGTGGTAACAAAAAAAGCGCTCTGAGCTCAGAGCGCTTTTTCTGTCATGCATTCATACACATCAAATGAACGACCGAATCCGTATCCATCCTTCACTTCATGAATCGTAACATTCGGAAATCCATTCCGGCTTAAAATCGTATCAAATTCATTCTCTTCATAAAGACGGACCGGGAAATTCATTGTTTCCGTTTTAATTACTGTTTGATCACGCATCAGCACATATTTTATCGTGGTATGTAAAGTGTTTTCGTGCTCATCGTAATGAACTTTTTTCCACTCAATAATCGTGTCGTCTGTAAATTCCACACGATTTGTTTGAGCCCAATTTGGAATTTCTTCCGACGTGTTGCTCGTTGTCATAATCGTCAAGAGTAATTTCCCGTTTTCCTTTAATAGCGAAGATAAATTTTCTAAGCTTTTGGCTACTAAGTGATCTGTCAACAATGAAAACGAACCAAACGGAATCATAATCAAATCATATTTTTTATCTGTGGAAAATTCCTCTATTTTATCATGATAAATAGTGGGAATAAGATTGAGATCTACACACTTTTCTCGGCAGCGTTCTAGCATATCAACCGATAGATCAAACCCTTCAATATCAATCCCCTCTTGCATAAAAGGAATGAGCATACGTCCGTTCCCACACATTGGCTCAAGCACATTCATCTCCTTGTTCTCTACAAACGAAAGAAAGAAGCGTAGCTCTTCTCCTTGGGCAAGTGATTTGTCACGTTCATACATTCGGGTACATAGCTCTCCGTAGTAATCGCTCACCTATTTCTCCTCCAGCTTCCAGTCAAATCCCGCTTCTTCAATCACTTTTACGGGAGCTGCATCATTAACAATTTTATAGTACTCACTTTTTTCATTTTTCGTAATCCAGACGTAGTTTGATGTTAAAAAGGCAATGCCAAACGTACTCTCAGGGTACGTGCGGAGTTCATAGAGGGTTTTCTTTGATGGGTTGTCTACTTTTTTCAACTTCATAGCGGAGATCGCATCCAATAGCTGTTGCTGCGTTTTTTGATCCTCAATCCGTACGCCACGCGTTTGCTCATCTGCTACCATTTGCTTAAGCGTAATCTCATGAATTTTTTTCATCTCCTCCTTAGGAATCACATCAGCAAAAGACTTTTGACGATTTATAAAGACGAGTCCTCCTATTACAATGGCTAGTATAAGAAAAAACGTCACCATTTTTTTCATCTCTTTTCCCTCCTTTATATGTCCTTATTTTACCATTACCCCCTCCTTTCAGGAACAAATTTCCTGTTTTTCTTTTATATGTTTCTCTTGTTTATTATAATAAAGAGAGAAAATTGCGACTGTTGTGAGTTCCTACTGGGTACCATGTAAACGAAATTCTACAGATAAGTTTCAGACAAATAGGAATCTGGTAAAAGTATTTTGCTAGATTGGGGAACGTTTGGTAGAACGATGAGTTGGGGGTCTTCGCTACAGATTGCTTCGCTTTCCACGGGGCGAGCGGTGAGCTAATCCCGTAGGAGTCTCCGCATCTTTCGCTTCAATCCTTGATGTGGGGAATGGTTGTTTTCAGACGAATGTTTCTCCCATACGTCTCTTTTACTAGTTTTGTCGTACCTAGCCATGGTGCTGCAGAGATTAAAAAGGTCAGCGCCTAAGTGCCGCTGACCTTCTTAATTATGCGTGCTCAAAAAGGAATCTTCTCCTACAACGAGCTTCACCCAATGCTTGCTTTCGCTGCTAGTGGAGACAATTTTAAAATTGAGCGTTGCCTCTGCTTTTCCATCTAGGCTTTCTCGTTTCTTTTTTAGCTGAAGCGTGTCCGACTGATAGGTCCCAATCATTGACTCAATGGTATAGTGATCGACGTTTGTGATATCATCGCTTCCGTCTCCATTAATCGTAAAATCAGCAAAGAATTCTGCCCGTGCGATTCCTGTGTTCCAAGCCACTTTTGTATTTTTGTAGCTCGTTGTGTTCTGTTTTGTAACGGTATCATTTAGGAGAACGGTCGTTACCGCAATCGAACCATCGGCAAATGTTTCAACCTGTTGCTGTTTTTTAGCTGTATTGTCCATCGTAATTTTTACCGGTTTCGCTACGTCTTGTAGGGAGTCCATCGTCTTTCCACTATTAATCTTTCGAATGAGCTTTCGCTGAACTCTTGGTTTTACATCATAAGCAGATAAAAATGTTTCAAGCCGTAATTGATCTTTCTTTGTTAACTTCTCTGCGCGTACAGACTCCGCTGCAGGAGCAGTTTTAATAAATGTAATCACAATAATAATAATTAACGTAAGTAGTAACGCCATACTATAAGTGGCGATACGAATGGGTTTCTTATTTTTCTCGTCCACAAAGGCGACTCCTTTATACGATATGGTTATTCATATAATACCATATATTAGGTGTCTCGAAACGTTAAAAATCAGAAAACTCCGCTAATTTCCATCCTCGTTTCTGGGAAGCTTTCATAGTATTTTCGCGTTTGGTGCTCGAACATTTGAGTGGCACAAAGAAGACACTGATAGGCTTCTTCTAGACGACCTTCTGTATGTAAAATTGTAGATTTGAATTGTAGACATCGCGTCATGAGAGAGTTGTCTGCAATCAAGGATGCGTCCTCATAGGCCTCCTCAATGTATAGCAGAGACAAGCTGCTGGCGTTTTGTTTAAATGCTACATGAGACAGCAGAAAGTTAATCGTCGCTTTAAGTTCTTTGTCACCATCGACATGATCACGATGTTCTTTACAGAGTTTCTCTGCTTCTACTAGATTTCCAGCTTTGTAGTACGTAAGCGCCATTTCATAATAGCTGTTTAACACGTGTTTTTGCTTTTGATGACTAATCGCAAGCTCCAAACATTCTTGTAAATAGTTTAGGCTTTTATTAAATTCTCCCGTTTCACGATACAAAATGCCTAAATTCGTTAAACACCCGGCAACTTCCCCCCACTCTTCGTTTTCTTTTAGCAGACGAATCGCTTTTTCCGTTTCCACAATTCCCTTTGCAAACTTTTTTAAATACAAGTACACAACGCCATGCAGCATATAAAAAGATCCCGCTTTAAAGTAACAATTCTGCTCCTTCATGAGTTGAAAAGCCTGCGACATAATCCCAAGTGCTTTTTCAAATTCTTGAATGCGGCAATAGCTATAGGCTTGCGTAAAGTAGAGGTTCAAGTATAGCAATGTATTTTCCGGCGCATAGTTTGATTCCAATAATAGAAGCCCTTTAATCGATGCTTCAATACTTTTATGATAGTCACGAGTTTTAAAATAAGCCTTTGATAGTGAAATGTAAATGCTAATGAGCTGTTCGAGCTCGTAGGGAGGTAAATAGATGAGCGCATCGTTAAAATAAATGAGTGCCTGGTCGTATTGATCGCTTTGAAGAGCGAGGTCTCCATCAATTTTTGCGACTGCCCCACGCACAGAAAGATCAAGGTCTTTTTCTTTTAAATGTGCTAAAATTTCTTTTACTTCTTTATAGCGTTTCGCTTTCATTAACCCTTGAAGTAACGTAATCGTTTCTTGTTTGTTTTCTGCTATTGTCCCTTTTTCACTTTTGTTTTCAAGCAATGATTGAACGCTCACCCCGAGGCGGGCTGCAATTTGTTCAAGCGTTTTTAAGGACGGGTTCGTTAAATTACGTTCAATTAAACTAATCATTCCGACGCTTAAATTCGGTCCAGAAATCTCGCTTTGTGTTAATCCAATCATTTTTCTTCTCTCTTTAATTCGCTGTCCTACACTTTCCATAATGTCCCTCACTTATCAATTCCCTGTTATTTTTTTAATATTCTGCTTATTTTGAAATGTAATCCTTTTAGGTAGGAAAAGTCAACTTTTTTATTCAAAAAAATGTTTTTTTATAAGATTTGAGGGAAAAATATACATTTTTTGATGTGTGTAGCGTAAAAAACAGAGAAAGAGAACCCTCTTTCTCTATTCACTTTATAGAGCAGACTGGTACTGTTTTTCAAGCGTCACACGCAGGCTTTCAGCAAGCCCTTCGACAGCGAGGACTTTTTGCAGCTTTTCTTTGTTTTTCTTGTCAAAGAATTTCACATCGTTCACAAGTGCTACACTGACCGCGTGCGGATCAGGTCTTAAAAGAACGAGCTTATCCTGAGGTGAGACCATTCCTTCTTTTAAAACACGGAATAAAAACCCGGTGTAGCCGCTATCTCTTACTTGAAGAACCAAATCAGAGACGTCATATTTTGTAGCTAGCTTTGCACAAGGATTTCGTGGTTCTGTAACTTGAATAATTGCTTCACCGTAAGAAAAGGTATCCCCTATGTGCGTGTTTTCTTCCGTTAATCCAACGGTCGTAATGTTTTCGCCAAACAAAGCCGTCTCCACCATGTTTGATAAAATTGGTTGCCAGTGAGCGTAGTGTTCATGAGGGTATAAACAAAGAGCCTTTTCTACACCACCATGATGTTTATACGCTTGTTCATCGCCCTGTAGCCCAATTTCACTCAAAAAGATTGGTTCTATAACAGCGCCCTTTCGAATAGCAGATTCAAAGGTTTTAGTACCATATGTTAAGGTTTCAATTTTTCCAATATTAAGTGATTTCACATCGTATGTCGTCATTTTAAACTCCTTTTCTATAAACCTACTCCGTCAGGCGGACAAATTTCCTTTATTCGAGCGCTCTGACCAAGATTAGTAGCCATGATTGTGGCTACTGTGACAAGAACAATCACGCCCGTCCATAGCGCAAAAGCAGTAGAATAGTGCTGTGAGATCCATCCAGCGAGAAAAGTTCCGAGCGCTCCGCTTATCCCGCCCAATACATATGTCACGCTTCGTACGCGCGACAGCAGCGTATCCGGAGTAGCTGCTTGGTGTACGGCAGCCTGAATCACAAATCCCATCGACAGCGCGCCGTCGAATAAAAACATACCTAAACAAATCATCGCGCTGTGCTGAGCCAAGCAGAGAAGGGAAACCCCAACGCCTGACAGAAGAAATAATACGCCCAGAAGGAGCATCCAGTTCGGGTTTTTCATCCATTTTAACACAATAATCCCTAAAATGTTTCCTGCGCCTGCACTTGATAACAAAAGGCCGATGATATCGGTAGAAAGATGCAGGGTGACCTTTGCGTGAATAATGACTAGCAAAGGCACGAATGCCGTTGAAAAACTGAGGGTGCAGAGTGCTCCGCAGCTAATTACCTGTATTCGACAAGCGCTGTCGTTAGCGGTGAATGCGTCATACTAAGTACTAAAAGTGGAATAACCAAATCTCTTAATCTGTGACTTAGTACATCACTTAAGCTAGAGAGCCACATGGAGAAAAAAGATGCGTTTATATACATGGACTTCATGAATGACACCTCATTTTAACAAAATAGAAAAATTACAAACCTGTCATTCAACCTCTCACCTTTTTACTCGCTGAGCGGTGCTAATCCCCATCAGCACTCCACCGCTAATGCCCACGATTGTTCCTAAAATAGGTGTCCACTGCGTTACGTAGATTCCGGCCATAAACAGAATCAAGCCAATGACAAAAAATCGATTAAACATGCTACTCCTCCTTTCTTAGCATTACGTCTTTGTTATTGGATGTATGAAGCAGCTTATGTTTGTACGGAGCAAGCGCTTCTAGAATCTCCTGTCGGTTTTTCGTTTCGTAGATCTTGTTCCATTCGATCATTTTACGAAAAATAGTAAAGGTTGGTTTGTAGTGAGACGCCTCTAATTTCATTCTTTGCTTGAAGAACCGTTTAATAATTTGCCTCTGTCTCGTGCGGTACGGTGGATCGACTAAAATGATGAGGTCCGCTTGCTGAAAGCTGTCCCCTACCCAATCAAGGTGAACGCCTTCAATAATCCACTGCTCAGAACGAATGATTGTTAATAGAAGCTCGTCCCTTTCTTCAGGACTACGCCTTCTGTCCTCTCGTTCTCCTCGCTCCCATACAACGTTATCAAGCTCATAAAACGGAATGTTAAGCTCTTTGGATAACCGCCTTGCGAGCGTTGTTTTTCCACTGCCGACGGAGCCGATAATATGAATTTTGTTCATCACATGTTCGTCACCTCATAGAAACAAGAACCTCCTTAAGTAGGAGGTTCTTGGCTGTTTATTTGGATAAAATGAAAACACCACCGCAATGTGAAATCGGATAGAATTCACACGTGCAAATATCCTTCAGAGCCCCTTTGAAATCTTCTGCTACAAAATAAAATTCATCATCATCCCAGTAGCTACGGCTTACTTCCCGACATTCAACTAATTCACGCTGTGTTGGAAAGGAAATGTCACCGATAAAGACTCGTCCACCATCTGATAATAGTGGAAGCAGTTGGTGAATGAACGCTACTTTTGCCTCATCTGTTAAATGGTGAAGTGTATAGGTGCTAATGATCGCCTCGTATTGCTCCGATAACTGTTTGATTGGTACTCCTTGATTAATATCCCATTCAATTAGGTGTGCATTAGGCATTTCTTCTTTTGCGATTTGAATCATATTAGGTGAGAAATCAAGTCCGTGTATTTCATGACCTTCTTCATACAATCGCTTCGTTAAGACCCCTGTGCCAAAACCAATGTCCAACACTTTTGCGTGTGGTCGCTGCATCACTTCATTAAAAATAGTGGATAAAATCGTTTTATATCCCGCAAACGGATACTGATTTTGTTCTTCCGTCTCCTGTACCGTTTGATTATATTCATTTGCCCATAAGTCAAACCCTTGTTTACTTAGCATGAATGCCTCCTTGTTTTGACTAGGACGAGCAGCATTCATCATTATGAAGCTGTTCCCTAGTTAGTGAATCCCTCTATTAAATGTGAAATACTTGTTATGTATGTCATGTACACCGCCACCTTTCAATTAATAGTTTTATAATAACATATTTTTCCTTATATTTGTTCTAAAAATTCAATCAATAAAGGAGGGATTTATAAAGATTAATTCGTATTTTACTAAATGAGGTGGATAAACAATGAAAAAATATTGGTACGTGATTGCTTCACTTGCTTTATTTGTCATAAGTTTCGCTGCGTGGCAAGTAAGTGGAAGCCTTGCTGAGAAATCAACGACGATGGATGAAACGTCTTCCCTTGCCATGAGTAGTTTTCTTTTGACGGTTTTCTTTTTCTTTACAACCCTTGTGGCGCTTGTTGTGGGCATCGTAAAAATGCGCAGTAAATAAAAGGAGAGGAGCACGGGCTCCTCTCCTTTTTATCGTTTCGCAAACGTCTCAATCATTTCCCCGAACTGCTGTTGCTCTTCTAAAAATGGATAGTGATTGCTATGTTCGAAGACGTGCAGAGTGGATGATGTTATACGATGATGAATTTCTTCTGAAAAATGAAGCGGACACTGAGCATCATACCGCCCGCAATAGATAGTCGTAGGAACAGTAATTCCTGCAAGCTTCTCTGTTACGTCATACGTTGGCAAATCATGAAACGCATAGTAGTTTAATCGTGATTGAACGACTCCTCCACTACTGGGCTTTGCGAAATACGAATCCCGCCGTTCGACGTGAACAAGAGACATGTTGTTCCATTCTTTGTTGGCGCCCTTCTTAAAATATTCAAACTTGCCTCGTTTAGTATGTACTTCGCCTTTCTCCCACATAATCGTTCTCCTCCACTAAAAGGAATATATATCTTTGCACCAAAATATTTTAAGATAACGCTCTAATGAAGGAGGTTTTTCTCTCTTGATGACCATTCTGCTAGCAAATATGTTGCTCGGCTTATCCATTGCGCTCCCGGTTGGAACCGTCACAATTGAAATGACGAAACAGGGATTGAAAAATGGATTCATGCATGGCTGGGTAGTGGGTCTTGGTGGCATGACCGTTGATTTGCTGTTTATTATCCTTTTATATTCCGGCTTAGCGTCTGTATTATCTACTCCTGCTGTTCAGCTGGTAATGTGGTTTGTAGGGGCCATTTTCCTTCTTTACATAGGTTTTAGCAGCATGAAGGAAGCAGCGCATGATGTGAATTCTGACGGGAAACCGATCAAAAAGTCGCTCTTGTCCTCTTTTATAAGCGGCTTTCTTGTAGCCATCTCACCCGGCAATTTATTTTTTTGGCTCAGCGTGTTTGGAACCGTGCTGACCACTTCTTTTCAAAAAGCAGACTCGCTGCATTTTTTGTTTGCAGCAAGTGGTATTTTAGCAGGTATTCTTATTCATGATCTCGGACTAATGACGATTGTTGCTGGAACAAGGAAGGTACTCAAACCTGCTTATATGAAGTCGACCTCCGTTTTTGCTGGCATCCTTTTAATTGGATTCTCTCTTTACTTTTTTGGTCAATTCGTTCAGCAGCTCATTATCTACCTGTAGCTTCACCCCATCCAAACCGTCGCTTTTACCAATGCCAGGAAGATCGATAAGATGGGTCGTAAATCGCTTGTGTCGTTTTTCTGCAATCGGTGTTCCAATGGTTGCTGACCACCCGGTACCAGGTAGGAAAATAAGGGGTTGCTCCCCTTTTCCCACTTTCTGCACGTAGTGCGCCGTCAAATTACTTTCTCATCTTTAATTAATTTCCGAGCTTCGGTAATATCTTTCTTTAAATAAAGCGGGATGTCAGGATTTCGTAAAATCTCCTCTGTACTTTGCCACAGAATCGCATCTACTTCATCAACACTCTTCGTATAAGGAATACCAGATCGGCGTTCACAAAGAAAAACAACATTAATGACGGCTTCACCGCTGTCAGTCGTGAACGAGCTACTGTTTACATAGCGAAGGTTGTCAATTTCAATGCCGATTTCCTCATCAACCTCACGCTTTAGCGTTGCTTCAAGCGTTTTTTCTGCACGTGATTCCTGGTCTACCGTTCCACCTACTAATGCTAGCTGTCCTGCGGCATGCTCTTCTTGTTCACTTCGTTTAATCAGGAGCCACTTGTGATTTTCGTAAATGGCAGCCTGTACGTTTACAAAAAACATGTTCCTTCCCCCTTATAATGAAATGTCCTATTTCCATTTTAATGGAAAAGAAACTTTTGAGTAAGGAAAAAGTAGCAGGAAAAGAAAAAAATATATTTTTTTCCATTAATTGAATAAAAGCTGAATTTGCTTCAAATACTAGGTATAACAACTGAGGAGGTGAATACCTATGGCATTACAACGCAATCGCTCAAACGGTAACGACCTAGTCGTTCCAGGCGGAGCACACGCAGCAGCAATCGAACAAATGAAGTGGGAGATCGCTCAAGAGTTTGGCGTTCAATTAGGTCCAGATACAACTTCTCGCGCTAACGGTTCAGTTGGTGGAGAAATCACAAAACGCCTTATCAGAATGGCTGAGCAACAGCTTGGCGGCGGTACATTTCATTAATTTTTAACTCGTGCTAGGTATTCTGCTAGCAGAATTACCTAGGCATACATACTCAAAAAAAGAAGCTGAGTCGAACCGTTCTGGTTCGGCTCAGCTTCTTTTTTTATATGTCCTTCTTTACTCGCCATAATCCGCCTGAACCGCGGGTAAATCCACAGCGTTCATAAAACGCTTCGTGCTACGCGGAATAGGAGACCGTTACAATTTGCAATCCAAATCGTTCGGCTTCTTTTAATAATTCCGTAACAAGGGCAGCTCCGATTCCGCTATGTTGATATGCGGGGTGAACAATAATATCTTCCATATACCCGTGTTCTAGTCCCGTTCCGCACACATATCCAAACGCAATTAGCTGTTGATTAGCATCTCGCGCTCCGCCCCAAAAATTACAGCGCTCAAACAGAACTGGGTAGTCATCATCGCGTCTCCCCCATCCAACGCTTTCTCGTAAATGTGGTACTTCTAAATCTGATATAGGAAGGTTGATTAAAATCCTCTGGTTCATTCGTCGTTTCCTTTCTTACGGCGTATTCTGCATACTACTTCCACAGCATCCAGCTATATTCCTGTTCCTTCTATTAGTTGCGTAGACTAGAAAGAATGAATACCCTTCCCTTGTCAAATATGTAAATCCGACTATAATTAGAAGAATGGTTTGTTTTAAACCTCTCCTACACAGGAATCAAACAGCAAGCAGAAAGGGAGATTGAATACGATGAGCGTTTTAATTGGGATATCAGGAAGTATTATTGTTGACGAGGGAGGCCGCTTTCCTGGCTATAAGCGGGCGTATGTAAACAATGATTACATTGAATCAGCGGCATTAAGCGGCGGTGTACCCGTTATTTTACCCGTGTTAGAGAACGAAGACATGATTAAAGCACAGGCCGATCAGATTGATGGTCTAATTTTATCAGGTGGCCAAGACGTTAACCCTCTTTTATATGGCGAAGAACCAACGACTAAAACAGGCTCACCATTCTTGGCAAGAGATCGATCTGAGGAGCTTTTGCTAAAGCACGTCATCCAACAAAGAAAGCCTGTATTGGCGATTTGCCGCGGCTTACAAATTCTGAACGTGGCTTATGGTGGCACTCTTTATCAGGATTTATCAGATGTGGAAGGCTCATTTGTGAAACATGATCAATACAAAAACACAAGCGATCCCTCTCACTCCATTACGATTTTAGAAGAAAGCCATTTACATACTCTCTTTGGTTCTGAAACGCTGATTAACTCGTTTCATCATCAGGCGATCAAAGACGTAGCTCCTGGATTTATAGCTTCAGCATGGGCAAAGGACGGTGTCATTGAGGCCATTGAAAAGCAGGGAGAATCCTTTGTTGTGGGCGTACAGTGGCATCCTGAAATGATGGCAAAAGAGCATGAATCGATGCTTCATTTATTTAAACTCTTTATGAACCACGTCGAACAGGCAAAAAAAACGAGTCAAGCGCTTAGCTAATCGCGCTGGCTCGTTTTTTTCTTAAACAAGAAGCTTCTCTTGAACAGTTAGCCACTCCCTTTGTAGAAACGCTGTAAACGTTCGAATGTTGGTCTCGTCTGCTCGGATCTTTAAGTGAATAGCGGACGTCACAATGGGTTCATTCACTTTCTCAAGGATCGTAATAGTTTCCTCTCGCAGTTCATTTTTTAAAATATCCGCTCCTAAAATAGCATAGCCAACGTTGTTCAGTACCGCTTGTTTGATCATTTCGTCACTTCCACCAACTGTAATTATGGACTGTGGCTCTATTTTACGTGTTTGAAAGTAATGGTGGCTAATCGCGCTAAAGCTGCAATCATCATTATACGAGATGAACGGATACGAGCTTATGATATCAGCAAAACTTTTATTTTTTGCAATGTGTGACGAAGCGACTAAAAACGTAGGCTCTTCTTCAAGAAACGTTTGCTGAATATCTACTTCACCGCATTCACTGGCAATAATGGCAATATCGGCGACACGATCTCGAATGCTTTGCAGCGCATGAACGCTATTGAGAGGCAAAATGCTCACTTTGACATCAGGATGATCAGCGGCGAATTGCTTGACGAGTGGGTGTAAATACTGTCGGCAATAATATTCAGATGCAGCAATCGTCAAAACACCTGATGGGCCGCGGAGTGCTTCCATGTCACGTTCCATCTTGTCCATTAACGTAAATACTTGATCAACATGCTGCTTTAATCGCTCTCCGCTTGTCGTAAGCATCGTTTTTTTTCCTACTCGTGTCAAAAGCGTATGATTCAGCTCTTTTTCTAATGCTTGAATTTGAAGCGTAATGGTCGGCTGTGTATATTTTAATCGCTTGGCAGCTCTTGTGATATTTAATTCTTCTGCTACGATTTGAAACGTTTTTAAATGTCGAAGTTCCATGCGATCACCCCATTCTCTCATGATGAATATTCATACATTTATCCTTTTGAAATTTTTACTATCAAAAATTATAAAAAGTTCATATACAAGGATTTTAAGCTATTTTAACATGTCTTTTTAATCTATAAAATTTTTTAATTATTCATTTTTATTAGATGTATCGGTATATCTATAAATCTTTGCTTTTGCGTACATAATCCAACTCTTTCGTTACTTATTCGACCTTTTTCCCCTCTATTCCCCCTCCTTTTCATCATTTAGAAGTGAAAAGGACCATTTTGGTTATCTTTTCCTATAAGATTTCTTTATAGTTGGGGTTTGAGCGTTATTTGAAACTATAGTAATCTTTTCTCAACATAAAATGATCTCGCAGAAAAGAGGAATTGATATGATTGATTGGAACACGATTAACGAAGAAGGCTTATTAGCACCGACAATGGCAAAGGACTTTCCTAACCTTCCCGTTGTAAAAGCAGAAGGTTTCTTTTACATAGGAGCAGACGGGAAAAAATATTTGGACTTCACATCAGGCATTGCAACGGAAAACACAGGACATCGTCATCCTAAGGTAGTAGAGGCAATTAAAAAGCAAGTTGACGAGCTTTTGCATGGACCAATCGGCATTATTAACTATGAATCTATTTTGACCCTTGCTCGGAAACTGCAAGGAATCCTTCCCTCTCCTCTTGATTGCTTCTTTTTTGGCAACAGCGGAGCAGAAGCGATTGAGGGAGCGGTGAAGCTGGCACGTCATGTAACGAAGCGTTCCTACGTAGTGTCATTCATTGGCGGCTTTCACGGAAGAACAATGGGTGCTCTTAGCTTAACAACGTCAAAAAGCAAGTATCGTAAAAGCCTGCCTGTTGGAGCAGGCATGACGTATCAACTTCCGTATGCACAGGTTTCAGAAACACCACATGGAATGGATCATGACGTCTATTGGTCTCAGCACGTCGAAGAGGATTTTCAGCGTTTGTTTGATCATCAAGTTTCACCTGATGAGGTAGCTGCCGTTATTTTAGAGCCGGTTCTTGGTGAAGGTGGATATGTCATTCCACCAAAAGCATGGCTCGAAAAAATTCGTGAAATCTGTGATGAGCACGGGATACTATTAATCTTTGATGAGGTTCAAACCGGGTTCGGACGAACTGGGGACTGGTTTGCGGCAAATCGTTTTGGGGTTGTGCCAGATATTATGGCCATTGCGAAAGGTATCGCAAGCGGCCTTCCACTCAGTGCAACCGTCGCTTCAAAGGAATTGATGGAGCAATGGACCATTGGCAGTCACAGCACAACGTTTGGTGGAAATCCGGTCGCATGTGCGGCAGCTTGTGCAACGATTGATGTGTTAAAAGACGAAGGTCTAGTGGAAAATGCTCGAATTCAAGGTGACTATGCATTAACAAAATTACAGGCACTTCAAGAAAAACATACGGTCATTGGCAAAGTAAGAGGCATTGGACTTATGCTTGGAATTGAAATTATCCATCCTGAAACCGGAGAGCCAAACGGTGACGGGTTAATGAACATCCTTCATAAGTGCTTAGACAAGGGGCTTATTTTATACCTAAGTGGAAATAAAGGCGAAGTCATTCGCATGATGCCACCTCTTACGATTGATCGTGACCATCTGGAATGGGGAATTTCCCTTTTAGAAGAGGCGATTGTGGAATATGAGCGAGAGCTTCGCGTGGGGGTTATAAAATGAATACACTTGATACGATTGTCTTAGTGTTTTACTTTGCTCTTTTAATGATCATTGGCGTGATCGGCATAAAAAAAGCGAAATCGGAAAAAGATTTTTTACTTGCCGGAAGTCGGTTAGGTTATTTTCGACACGTTGGCTGCTTAGCGGCGGTAATTATTGGCGGCGCGGCAACGATGGGGTCTACGACTCTCGGATATGATTTTGGGATTTCTGGCTTTTGGTTTGTATCGATGATGGGATTAGGAATTGCTGGTTTAGGATTGTTTGTCGTTAATAAAATTGGCGGATACGATGTGTTTACCATCAGCCAGCTGCTTGGAAAGCGTTTTGGTGAAGGTACACAGCTTATTAGCGCTATTGTGACGGCCATTTATACGTTAATGATTGTTGTTACGCAGGTCATTGGGATGGGCAACGTCATTCACGTTCTACTCGGATGGTCTGTGACGTCTTCGATGTTCATCGGAGGAGGCATCGTGTTTTTCTATACGGTATTAGGCGGTATGTGGAGCATTACCTTAACCGATATTATTCAATTTATCGTCATGACGGTCGGTGTTTTCTTCATCATGCTCCCTTACAGCGTGGATCATGTTGGAGGGTTAACGGCTTTATTTGAGAAAGTGCCTGACACGCATCGAAGCCTTACAAACATCGGATGGGGACAGATTTTTCAATATTTCCTCTTGTATTTCTTCGGGTTAATTGTTTCACAGGACATTTGGCAACGTGTGTTTACCGCTAAAAGTCAAAAGGTTATGAAGCAGAGCGCGGTTTCCGCTGGTTTATATAGCGTATTTTATGCAGTGGCTCTTAGTATAGTTGGCATGTGTGCGCTCGTTTTACTACCGAATCTTGACAACTCACAGTCTGCTTTTACAAGTCTCGCACTCACGATTTTACCACCTGGTCTTCTTGGTCTTGTGCTTGCGAGCGTTTGTTCAGCGCTCATGTCTAATGCGTCAGGAGCGATCTTTGCTTCTGCAACGCTCATTACAAATGACATTATTAAAGTGTATATCAAAAAAGATATGGATGGTCGCTCCGTCATTAAGACGTCTCGTATCGTCACAATTGTACTTGGGCTACTCTCTGTTATCTTTTCATTATGGATTCAAAACATTCTCGTTGCGCTTGATATGGCGTATGCGATTCTATCAGGCGCCATTTTCGTACCGCTTGTCGTCGGGTTGTACTGGAAGCGCGTGACGAGTGAAGCAGCCTTTTATGCGATTATTAGCAGTACCCTCATTATTTTTGCTACGTTTGGTATATATGGCATTTCGTCTACGTGGCCAATTATCTATGGTCTAGTCACTGGCCTTGTCGTTTTAGTCGGCGTAACGGTTCTGACACCTGCTCGTAAAACAAAGATCTTTCAAACGAGAAGCACGCGTGAAACATACAGCTATAAAAAATAACATAAACCCGCATCTCGTTAAGGAGAGGTGCGGGTTTTGTTTATGTGATGAACGGGTTTTCCACTTTTAATCAAGTCTCTCATCTCTCTCATATAAGGATCAATATACGTAAAATAGGCCTTATACGAAGGACAAAGATAGTTGAGGTAGGGTTCATCTCCTTCAGTTTGAACAAATCGGTTCTTTGGGCACTCTCCGTGACAGGCAAAGCGTACCTCACATTCTTGACAGGCTGTCGGAAGCAGCGCTGACTTATTTTCTCCAAATCGTTGTTGTTTTGTTGACGATACCGCTTCTACTAATCCATGCTGAATGTTACCTAAATAGTGCTCTTTTTCAACGAAGTGATCACATGAATAAAGGTTTCCGTTATGTTCCATCACAACGGCGTTCCCACATGTTTCGGAAAAAATGCAAATAGGAGAGGCCATTCCCATCCAGGAAGCTAAGGCCCATTCAATGTTCATGACAAACCGTTTGCCAACATCATGTTTGATCCATTTGTTAAACACGTTGATTAAAAACTCTCCGTACATGTGAGGCTCCACCGACCAATCCGTTACGGACTCTCCTCCTACACGATCAACCACTGGAATAAACTGAACAAACTCAATGTCTTGTTCTTGTAGAAAGTGATAAATCTCTTTTGCTTGATAAGCAGATGTCTTCGTCACGCACGTTAAAATATTTACCTCTACCCCATGTTTTCTCAGTAGCCCGAGGGCGTTCATAACTTTCCTAAACGTGGGTTGTCCCCCGTGGTCAAGCCGATATTGATTATGAATATGCTCCGGTCCGTCAAGGCTCAGGCCTACGAGAAACTGATGTCTCGCTAAAAACGCACACCATTCGTCATTAAGAAGCGTGCCGTTTGTTTGTAAGGTGTTGACGATCTTTTTCCCGTTTGCATATTTTTTTTGAAGAGCGACTGCTCGCTCAAAAAAAGGAAGTCCAATTAACGTCGGCTCCCCTCCCTGCCAGGCGAACGTTACCTCGCCTGTAGGCTGTGAAGAAATGTATTGCTGGATATAGGATTCTAGTATGGAGTCAGACATTTTAAAAACGTGTCCGCTCGGATAATCGCTTTCTTTTTTCGTGTAATAACAATACTCGCAGTTCAAGTTACAAATGGGCCCCGTCGGTTTAACAAGCAGATGAAAGGGATGGATAAGCGTACCTCCTTTTATAAATAAAACACCGTCTCGTTTACTTGAACGCGAATACTCTGCGCTGGTGGTGTCTTTGAAAACGGCGCTTCCAAAATTTTGATCACGGCTTTTTCGATTTTTCCTGTAAACGGAAAGTGAGGAGTCGGGTAATGTTTGCTTACTGGAGTAAGACGATCCTGCCCCACGTCCATCCCTTCAACGGAAATCGTGAATGGCAGCGTTCGTGGCATAAAAAGCGTGCCCACCTCCTCGTCATTCACGTATAGCTTGCCTCGCCCCTTCATTAGAAGCTCGCGGCGAAACTCAAACGAAACAACAGACGCACCGACAGGAACAGGTTTGCTAGACTTTAGCTGATAGACGGTTCCAACGTAATCGTATTCATAAAACACGTAGTTATCCTTTATATAGATCGTGTAGCCGCTTGAGAAGTTACCGTGTGCGAGAAGAACTCCTTGATCTGCGCTTGTTGAACGGAAAATCGGAATCGTAATCGAGTATGAGGCTAGCGTAATTTTCGGTGCGGCAGCCGTTGGCAAATGAGCCATTCCTGGGTAAAACGTAAACATTGTTCGCCCTTCTTGAAGTCCCTCATACCCTTTTCGATATGGGTGATCATCAAGCGGTAGTACGTCATATTTCGTCGCCTGCTCCCACCAAAGCGCAATCAACTCCTTCAGTTTTTCAGGGTATGCTTTTGCGACATTGTATTTTTGTGAAAAATCACGCTCCACATGATAAAGCTCCCACTGATCTTGATCAAACGGCGTCCCGTCGGTATGATACGTGACGGCCACCCATCCCTCCTGCCAAATGGCACGATGTCCGAGCATTTCAAAATACTGCACGTGTCGATTAGATGGAACGGTTGGTTTCGTGAACGTATCGCGCATGCTGACACCGTGAAATGGCATCTGCAGCACGCCGTCCACCATCGGAGGTGCTTGGATACCTAAAAGATCTAAAACGGTTGGTGTAATGTCAATGGCATGGTAAAACTGTGATCGGACCGTTCCTGGGTCAGAAATAGCCGGAGGACACTGAATAATAAGGGGCACGTGTGTACCACCGTAGAACGTATCCTGCTTATAAAACTTAAACGGCGTGTTCGCTACCTGTGCCCACCCTTTCGGATAGTTCGCGCTACTAGAAGGCCCTCCAATTTCATCTATATGTGGCAGCATTTCCGCGACGCTCTCTTCTATCCCGTTAAAGTACGCCGTATCATTAATGGAGCCGTTCCAATTCCCTTCTTGACTTCCTCCATTATCTGAAATCAGCACGATCATCGTATTCTCAAGCTGGTTGTGATCGTTCAAAAATGTTAGTAAGCGTCCAATTTGCTCATCGGTATGAGTGAGAAAACCCGCGTATGTCTGCTGAAACTTCACAAACAGCTTCTTTTCATCGTCCGTCAGCGTATCCCACGCTTTAATACCAGGGTTACGATCGACAAGCTCCGTGTTTGGCGGTACAATTCCAAGTTTTTGCTGACGCGCGAACCGCTCCTTGCGTAGTTCATCCCAGCCTTTATCATAGATTCCGTCATAACGTTCAATGTATGGCTTTGGCACTTGATGTGGCTCATGCTGAGCGCCGAAGGCTAAATAAAGGAAAAACGGACGATTCGGGGTAACGGACAAGTGATCGGTTAAAAAATCGATGGAATGATCGACAAGATCCTCTGACAGGTGGTAGTTTTCTTCTTTCGGCTTTTCAACTCGGTGGTTATCATAGACTAAGTCTGGTGAGTATTGATCGGTCATTCCAAGTAAAAATCCGTAGTAGCGGTCAAAGCCTTTTGCAAGCGGCCAGTTGTCAAATGGGCCGCTTGAAGCCGACTCATGACCTGGGACGAGATGCCATTTTCCAGTCATATACGTAGCAAAGCCGTTTAATTGCAGAATTTGTGCAAGCGTAGCGGCAGCATCGGAGATTTTCCCCCGTTTATTTGGGTATTCTGGTCCCCAATCGATTTCCGTGATGACGCCGACTCCAACTGAATGACAGTTTCGCCCTGTTAGCAAACAAGCGCGCGTCGGTGAACAAAGAGGTGTTACGGTGAAGTTATTGTAGCGAAGCCCATTAGATGCAAGTGAATCGATATGTGGTGTTTTAATTTCTGATCCGTAGCATCCTAGCGCTGAATAGCCTACATCATCAAGCACAATGTAAATGACATTCATCTGTTTTTTCTCGCGTGAATGAGTCATGATGCACACCAGCTTTCCTTATATTCACAGTGATTCATTATAAGAAATATATTAGGAATTGAAGAGAATTATGAAGAGGCTTCCCCCTTTTGCAAAGGAAAGCCTCCCCTCATTCTATTAATTAGCATAGCCCATCAGGGATGTCTCAGCTACTACAATGACTTTATACTGAATTTCCGTGGCAAACAAAAAAAGACTCCCATAAAGGAGTCTCTTTTGTTTTATTATGCTTTGTTAACGTTAGCAGCTTGTGCTCCGCGTTGACCTTGCTCGATGTCAAAAGTAACTTTTTGACCTTCTTCTAATGATTTGAAACCTTCACCTTGGATAGCGCTGAAATGTACGAATACATCGTCTCCGCCTTCAACTTCGATGAAACCGAAACCTTTGTCTGCATTAAACCATTTTACTGTACCTTGTGTCATAATGTTTCCTCCTGCTGTGGAATAATCCACAAATGTATTACAAATCTTGCCCAAACATACTATTTCAAGATAAAACTTTTAACCAGTTTTTTCTTTTCTCAATATACCGAACAAAAATAAGTTAACTGTAGTGTAACATAGAGTAGAATTAATAGCAACTAGAGAAATGCTTTTGTTTTTTTCTTTAGTCATTTTTACTTGTCTGATCAAGCATTCATATCAATTTCTTCTACCTTATTTAAATAATGAACGATCTTCTCATAAAAAAGGCAGGCCCACTAGTCATAGATGAGCCTGCCCTCCTACCTTCTTTTTAAGTAAGCTGTTTTTCCCTTCTACTCCAATAAATGACGAGCAGAATGATAAACCACACTGGCGTAAGTAAAAGAGCCAGACGCGTTTCATTTGAGAACAGCATGATTACAAGAACACCGACAAAGAAAGCAAGCACCGCGTAGTTAATAAACGGTGTAAACGGAGCTTTAAACGTTGATTGTTGATGAAGCTCCGGACGCATTTTTTTATAGCGAATGTGACAAACAAGGATCACGCCCCATACCCAAATGAAGCAAATTGCACTAATAGTTGTGACGATACTGAAGGCTTGATCAGGAATCAGTTTACTTAATAACGCTCCTACCGATAAAACAATCGTCGATACGAGCAGCGCATTGCTCGGTACGTGATTTTTGTTTAATTTGCTAAACGATTTCGGGCCTTGATTATTTTTCCCTAAGTTGTAAAGAATGCGACTTGTTGAGAACAAACCGCTATTGCAGGCTGAAGCCGCTGACGTTAGCACCACAAAGTTAATGATCCCTGCAGCAAGCGGAATGCCTACGAGGCGGAACGTTTTGACAAACGGACTTTGACTCGCATCAAGACCTGTCCACGGATTAATGAATAGTAATACAACGAGTGAGCCGATATAGAAAAACAAAATTCGAAGCGGAATTTTATTGATCGCAGACGGAATGTTTTTTTCTGGACTAGACGTTTCAGATGCGGACACGCCTACTAGTTCGACCCCTACGTAAGCGAATACGACCATTTGAAAGGAAAGTAAAAAGCCTGAAATTCCGTTTGGCATGAGCCCACCGTGTGACCAAAGATTTTGAAGCGTTACCTGCCCTGCGCTCGTTTTAAAGCCCATGACAAGCAGAACAACCCCAAGCACGATTAGTGCAAGAATAGTTATAATTTTAATGAGTGCAAACCAAAATTCAAGCTCTCCAAACAGCTTTACTGTTAGGAGATTTAATCCTAATAACACGACTAATGCGATTAGAGCGGGAATCCACTGCGGGACATTAAACCAATATTTTACGTACACTCCAATGGCGATCACGTCTGCCATGGCCGTCATAATCCAGCAAAACCAGTACGTCCACCCGGTAACGAATGAAGCCCATGGGCCTAGGTATTCTTCGGCAATATCGGTTAAAGACTGATAGCCGGCTTTTGATAACAGCAGCTCTCCCAGCGCTCGCATAACGAAAAAGAGCGCGATTCCAACGATTAAATACGCAAAGATGATCGAGGGACCTGCCGTTTGAATCGCCTTACCGGATCCTAAAAACAATCCGGTTCCAATGGTACCCCCGATTGCAATCAGCTGAACGTGGCGATTGGATAGCTCCCTCTTTAATTCTTGTTGTGCCAAAATTATTTCCTCCTACTACTGCTTAAATTTCCGAATGTGAAATGATGAGCAAAAAATGGAGATGAATAAAAAAAGCGAGATTGGAATTGTCCAATCTCGCGGGCATTAAGAATAACAAATAAAGTTTGTCGTGCTAGCTTTTATAAGTACAACAAATAAATATTCGATACCTTTCTGTCCTTTTGCCTGAGATAATGAACCCTTCGGCGCCGCAAAACTAATGCGGTCTCTCCAGAAGCTGCTCCTGCTATAGGATGATCCATAGCAATCATAGCCTTCTAAACTATACATTTTTTTGTAAAACGTTTTTTGATGTTCGGATAGTTTGTTATTCTAATAGTAACAGATAATTTTGTCAATAAGCATGCTTTTACCCCAATCCAATTTTTTAGAAAGAAGGGATGAAAAATCGACGTGCTAAAAAAAATAGGAAAGCATCTGCTCGGGTTTGTTGCATTTATTGTACTTAGTTCGCTAAGCACAGATCAAGCTACTCAATTATATGATATATACAAACACCAAAAGGATGAAAAGACAACGGTGGTTGTCCAAGAAAAAGTAGTGTTCCGTGATTTGTTTAACAAGAATACGTATTTTGCGGTACTAAAGGCTGGAGCTGAAGAAAAGCTGACGTTCGATAGCAATGAAGATGCGCTTACTGAAGTTCCAAAGGACGTATTTCAACACGTAAACAAAGGCGATGAGATTAAAGGAAACAAAACGGTTTCCATATTTAGCGATGAAGATGCGAAAAGTTTGATCTATGAACACCTCATTTTTCTCGGTATTTTTCTCGTCTACCCCCTGTTTTATGTGTTTTATCAGCTACTTCGTATTCCTGCCTTTAATGAGTGGGCGACAAAGCATGATCGGTGGGTGCTTAGAATTTTCGCCACTATTTTGATTGCGATCGCATCCGTACTATTTGCCATTGGGTATGTATCGCTTGGGAAATCACTTGTTCATACATTTAGTGCTCACAGCGGAAATCAACAAGCCACTGAAGCGACCATTGTGGATCGCTATGAGGACGTCGGCAGAAGAAAATATGAAACCGACTACTATTACTTGGCGCTTTCCTTTACAGATGAAAATGGTACTCCTGTCTATCTCACCAAAGAAGTAACGCCTAACATCTATCACAATCATCAAGACCATGTTACGGTTCATTATCCAAAAGGCTCTCCTTACAGCATACACATCGAAGACAACTTCAGCATTTCAAACTTGTTTTTTTACATTAGAAAGCTCGAAATTTATGGAATTATGGTGTTGATCACGCTTCTGTTGCTGATTTTCGGTGGCATTCGACTGAAAAAAAGATTTACAGCTTCTGCTTGAACGGTAGTAAAAAGGAAAAATCCTTTTTACCACACCTATCAGTTGTGCTTTTTCCCAATAAGGACTACTATGTAAGATGGTGCTAATTTATGTAAAGCAGGCTCTTATGATTATAGTGGTCTGAAACAATCCTTTTACCTAATAAATACATAGAGAATGACATCTAGAGAGGGGGATTTTTCTGGATGGGAAATTGGATTTTAAACATTAGCTTAACGTTTGGATTAATGATTATTTTATTGATCGATTATAAAAAAGATCAAACTGAGATGGAGTGGCGAAAATTCCTTCCAATGGGAATTGGACTAATCGTCATTTTAGGGATTTGTTTTCTAAACGGTTCGGCATTTTGGGATTGGGTTCTGCAGTCCTTTTTAAATAACTCGCATATTTGGAATTTAAATGCGCTCTTTAATTCGATTCCGTTCAATGACGGAGCGATTTTCCGACTGTATCAGCCAGAGGCTCTTACCATTTTTATGAGATGGATCTACCATTACGGTTTTGTATTAAGCTGGGCAGCCGCAGTTACGCGCAGCTTCTTCACAAAAAATGTAGGGAAAATGGTGCGCTATACGCTATCAAGTCACCTACTTCAGCTTCCGATTATCACACCCTTTTACGTTATGTTTTTATTGCAGGAAGTTTGGTACGTAAAAGGTCATCCAGATGGCATGGCAAGAGGTCTTACGGGTGATGATCTGCTAACGACGGTGCAAAACTGCTTCCCAAGCATGCATACATCCGTTTCCTTTGCAATCTTGCTTCTTGCCCTTCGTGAAAAGGGACCGATTTTTAAATGGACGATGGTGTCTTACTGTACGCTCGTCATCTTCTCCACGCTTTACCTTGAAATTCATTGGATTATTGACCTACTAGGCGGCTTATTGCTCGGTTACGGAACGGTCAAACTCGTTGACTGGATTTTCGTTCTTTACGCCAAACGCAAGCATTCACGTTCAAATGTTAAGACGAAAGCAGTGTTAAGTGAAAGATCATAGGGTAATTCCTATGATCTTTTTTGTATGATTCAATTAAGCCTATATTGATTTCTAGAATCCAAGCTACTAATCGTGGTGATTCAAAATTAAACATGCTCTATAAGTATGGCAGAAGCCCATTTCATTACAGAGCATGTTAGTCATTGTTTTATTCTAAACGTAACCAATTCAGCAAATAATATTAATTATCTGTTATAACTCTACTATAAATATTACCGATTTCTCTATGGCGTTTACTGATTCAATATTTTCTCGATTCTTGCTAAGTCTTGTACAGACAATGTTAATGTATCTGCGATCGCATTATCTTTTACTTGATCAGCTCGTTTTCCACCTGGTATAACTGTATCAATTCCGTCTTGAGCCAATAACCATGCTAAAGCCAAATGTGACAAGCCTGCGTTTTTAGCATGGGCCATTTCTTTTAATTGCTCCACCTTATGTAGAACATCTTTAAATGTTTCTGGCTGGAATAACGCTTCATCTTTTCTCCAATCTCCTTCTTGTAAATTTAAAGACGGCGTGTATTTCCCACCTAAGATCCCAAAAGCTAAAGGCCCATAAGGAACGAATGAAATATTATGCGCTCGAGTATAAGGCAATAGATCTTTCTCAGCAGATCGATCGAGCATATTATAAGGTGATTGAATAACATCAACTTCTTCGTGTTCATTGGCTTCTGTTAACTGCTCCAAGTTAACATTTGAAACACCAATAGCTCCAATCTTTCCTTCTTTTTTTAATTTTGACAGTTCGCCAATCGCCTCAACTAGAGGCGTTTCATTATCAGGATAATGTAAATAATATAAATCAATATAATCCGTTTCTAAACGTTTCAAACTATTTTCTACCGCTTTGCGTAGATACTCTGGACGATTGTTAATTCTAGTCGTATTGTCAGCTAACTTTTCTACAGCTCCTTTAGTAGCAAGTTGAAGTTCAGAACGCTTTCCTTTTATAACTTGACCAACTAGCTCTTCAGATCTTCCAAATCCATAGACGTCTGCCGTATCAACAAAAGTAATTCCAATATTTAAGGCTTCTCTCACCATTTCTTTTCCTTGTTCTTCATCCAAATTATTGAATAAATTGTGACCCCCAACTGCATTTGTTCCAAGTCCTATTTGGGTAACTTCTAATTGAGCTTTCTTTAAAGTAACTTTTTTCATTTTTTTCCTCCAAGTTTTTATTCGTTTGTTCTAGTGTTCTAATTTCATCGAACTTTTAGGATCATATCACAGTATGTTTTTCATGACAACAAAAAAAGTTCTAGTTTAACTAGAACTTTTTAGTAAAACTCGGAGTTGATTGACAATATGGTCTCCATCAACCCCGGAAATCTATTGTTTAAATCCTCCATTCTAATCGAATAAAAATGTTGAGAACCGTCTACACGTACTTTAATTATTCCAGCTTCTCTCAGCGTTTTTATGTGGTGAGAAACAGTAGACTTCGCAATATTAAATTCATAAGAATAGTACGTGCATACTTCTTCCCCTTTGCTTGCGATGCTTCTTACGATACGCAATCGATTAGGCTCGCTTAAGGCGTGAAAAATTTTTGATAACTGAAAACTCTCTACTGATGGATGATTAGGTATTCTCATGTGTATCATTATATATTAGAGGCAAAGTCAATGTCTAGGAAACGGTGCCTCGTGATGATTAAGAAAGGTAAGTCCACTTATTTATAGAACTGTATCAAACCGTTAACGTTGCGACATGAGGATTTGATCAAAAATGTTTATAGAAGAATGATTTGCACTTGAGTTAGTAGTTATAGGTGCTCTCTCAACTTCACCATATTATACCAAGTTACCCCACCGTGCGCTGAATCGGATACGCCGTGGTTGTGAAAGCCGCATTTCTCATAAAAAGGGACCAACTCTTTTTTACACGTCAACGTGATGCCTTCTCGTTTATTTTCTTGCACAAGCTCGTCCACTTTATGTAGTAAAACCTTTGCTACTCCTTGATTTCTAGCGCTTTTTGAAACGGCTAATCCTAAGATGCTTTGATATCCTCCGCTCTTCGGGTTTTTCTGTATTTTTTCAAACAGATCATCGGTGATATATGGTTTATGAATGATGGGACCATTAATATAGCCAAGAATGATATCATCCTGTTCGGCTACAAGGAAGGTATCCCCTATAAACTGAATTCTTTCTGTCATCGCTTCTTTTGTTGCCGCCTCTTCTGGTGTGAACCCCTCCTGTTCAATGATCATCAGCTGTTCTAAATCTGTTGGTCTCACGTTTCGTAAAATCATTTTTTGTCTCCTCTCTTTTTCTTGAATAATAGTACCCGGCAAATGAAAACAGTCATAGGATTATTCCTATGACCTGTCTAGTAAGCCCGCTCTTTCCCTAGCTTTTGTTCCTTCCACATCAACGTAATCACAAACCCCATTGCCATGATGACGGAGGCAAAAAGGTACGGATAGTTTAAGTTTACATCAAACAAAATACCGCCGATCGCAGGTCCGATAATGTTCCCGAGACTTGTGTATGTCGAATTCATTCCGGCTATAAACCCTTGCTCCTCCCCTGCTGATTTGGATAAAAAGGACGTAAGTGCAGGTCGGAGTAAATCGAAAGCTAAGAAAATCACGCACGTAATCGCTAGAATGACGAAAAATCCTGAGAAAATCGTTGACGCAACGGCGAGTACGACGCCAATAAGGAGGCAGAGTTGAATGAGCTTCTTCTCCCCCATTTTTTCGACCATTTTTCCGAAAAGAAAGACCTGAAAAATAACGCCGAAAATAGAGCTTACCGTAATAATGATCGCAATGTCTCGCGGTGTGAAGCCAAACTTGCGATTTGAAAACAAGCTAAAGACGGTTTCATAAGATGAAAGCCCGAGCGCTAAAACAAACACAATCACAAAGGCAATGAAATACAGTGGCTTAAAGGATCGTTTAAAGTCACTGAAGAAGTTCGTTTCTTTTCCCTTTGAGATGCTTGCTTTCATCTGTTCTTTTGTGAGCGTTTCTTTTAGCATAAAGATAGAGGAAATACAGGCTAAAAAGGCAATTCCTCCTGCAAAAAAGAACGGTGTACGAATGCCATATTCCGCAATAAATCCGCCAATACCAGGTCCAATAATGAATCCTGTACTAATGGCAGCTGAAATGTAGCCCATTGCCGTTGGGCGTTCCTGTGGAGACGTAATGTCTGCGACGTATGCCGTCACACCAGGCATAATAAAAGCAGCGCTAAAACCGCCAAGTATGCGAGAAATATAAAGCATCCAGACGTGTGTTCCAATCCCAAAAATAATCTCTGACACGCCAAACAAGAAAAGACCAATAATAATCATTTTTTTACGACCATAACGGTCTACCCACCGCCCTGATGCGGGTGACATAACGAGCTGTGCGAACGCGAATGCCGCAACGAGATATCCCATCGTTTGTCCTGATAGATGCATCATATTCATAAATGAAGGCATAACGGGAATGATGAGTCCAATGCCGAGAAAGGCAATAAAAATGTTACTTAAAAGAATGAGTACGACTGCTTTTTGTTCTTTTAATCGTTTGTGCATCATGAAGCACCTCCATTCATTCTGCTGTTCGTGGTGAAATTCCTCTCCAAAATACGCTCCAAGAGGCCTTTAGCTTATCTCGTAGACGCTGCTCATCGTTCACATAGACAAGCTCGAGTAAAATGGAGTCGACTACGCCGAAAAATGCGAGCGTTGGCGTTTTTGCGTGATCTGCCACGATCTCGCCTACTTCAAGCCACGCCTGAAACTTTTCGGTTAGAACCGCCTCCACCTTTCGTTCTAAATCAATTACCTCGTCTTGAATCGCTCCTTCAAGGTGTGCCGGTGGAAAAAACGACATGCGAAGCCAAAATTTCAGCTGCTCATTTTGTTGAAATAAATCCACGACGAGTTTTAAAAATCCAGATAGATGATCATAGGGATTTTGGTCATCGACCGTACTGAAATAATGAAGCTTTGTTGATAGCTCTGTTTCCTTTGCATCGCGAAGCACGTGTAAGAAAAGATCGTCCTTCCCTTTGAAATGAGAATAAATCGACTGCTTTTTCATCCCCACTTCTTCTGCTATTTGTGAAAGAGACGCCCCCTCATAGCCGTGAATCGTAAAGTACTTTAGGGCCGCCTCTTTAATTTCGTTGCTTTTCACATTTATCACCTCACAAATTAACGAACGTTCGTCAGTTATATTACCAAATAAATCAAATAAGAGCAAGTAACTAGAGTATGGATCATTCTTCCTTTTACTATGAATAGAAAAATCCCCCATTAACAGAGGTGTAATGGAGGATGATGGTTCATTTATATCGTGTTAGCAAAAAGATCGTTCCTGCTAAGGTTAAGACGGAAATGAGCTTACTCATTAAGAGAAGATAGCTTGTGATGTGTTTATTTAAGGTGAGATGAGGCAGCTCAATGAGGGCAATGACAATCAGAAAGTTAAACGCCAATATGGAGTATGCGTTTTGATAGGCTTTTCTTAATATAGGAGCATTTCGTTCGTCCTGGGTGTACGTGATAACTACATATGCCGTAACTAAAAGCGTGATATAGGTTAATCCGACAACAGCCAATTCCATTACCAAGACGCTTCCCTCCTTTTACTGGATTTGGTTGATCCGCATCACCTTGCCGAAAGTGGCAAAGCGATGCGGCTACTTTTTAATCCATATGGTGGGACTGATGATTCATAGGCTTTGTTTTTCGTTCTTTTTTTGTTTCCCATTTGAACCATTTGTTGAGCTGTACGTACACATTTTTTGAGTTTTTCGTTAACAATGGCCCAATAATCGCGAGCATAAGCACATATACGGCGGTAAACGGTTTGAGGATTGGCATAAGTCCACCCATCAATCCAAGATTAGCAACGATAATGGAAAATTCCCCTCTAGAAACGATCGTTAAGCCGATATTTGAAGCGGCCTTGTGTGATAATCCAGCCTTTCTTCCGGCGATCATTCCCGCTATAAAGTTACTAAGGATGGTGAGGATCACAGCACCAACGGCTAGCCAAATGGCACCTCCTAAACTCAGCGGATCAATGCTGAGTCCAAAGCTAAAGAAAAACAGGGCGCCAAAGAAATCCCGAAATGGAATGACTAAGTGCTCAATGCGCTTTCGATGCTCCGTTTCAGAGAACACAAGCCCTAATAACAATGCACCGATTGCTTCTGCCACGTGCAATTTCTCTGAAAATCCAGCCACTAAAAATAGCGCAGCAAAGATGACGAGAATAAATATTTCATTTGATTTGATATTTAATAATTTGTTGAGGATGGGTGCTCCTTTTCGTGCGATAATGAAGAACAGAAGCATGTAACCTAATGAAATGAGAACGGCGGTGATCGTACCTAAAATGGTCGTTGAACCACCTAGTAACAGCCCCGACATGACGGAGAGGAATAGCGCTAAAAAGATATCATCAAACAGAATAATCCCTAAAATTAATTCTGTTTCGGAATTTGCCGTTCGTTTTAAATCAACTAATACTTTGGCGACAATTGCACTAGACGATACGCTTAAAAGTCCGGCAATAATGAGCGTTTCCATCGTAGGAAATCCGACAAGATAGCCGTATAGAAGGCCTAACACAAAGTTCAGTGAAACATAAATGGAGCCGCCAACGACAATTGATTTTCCGGAGCGAATCAATTTTCCGACTGAAAACTCGAGTCCAAGGTAAAAGAGTAAGAATAGAACCCCTACCCGACCGAAAAACTCAATAATTTCGGTGCTTTTAATAAAGGTTAAATCAATAATGCCAATTTTGGGGGCATGAGGACCAACGGCCATCCCGACTAGGATGAGAAAGGGGATAATGGAGAATTTTAATTTTCCAGCAAGAACTGCTGTAAGGGCAATTAATACGAGCGCCACGCCAACTTCAAAAACGAGATGATTTGTCATAAATTATCCGCTCCTTCCAGATAAGATGTCTTTTACAATTCGTTTTACTTGATCGCGCTGTCCAGACACAATGATCGTGTCCCCTACTTCAAGACGCGTCTCAGGTCCAGGCGTGTGGATTTTCTTTAAGTTTTTTTTAATGATCGCAACAATATTCACCTCATAGGACTGTCTGATATTCAGCTCTCCTATCGTGTGATTTGCAGCTTCGGCTCCTCTTTGCACTTTAAACCATTCAATCACTAAGTCATCAAACGCAAGCTCAATCGTCTCTAGCGCTTTTGGTGCATACGTCATTCCACCGATAATACCCGCAAGCTGCCTTGCCTCTTCATCTTCGAGTGACAGACTTGAGATTGCCTCATCAAACTGATCTTGTTCAAAGTGATACAAATCTCGTCGTCCATCATCGTGAATAATGACGACCACCTTTTCTTCATTTTTAGTAATAATTTCATACTTTTTCCCAATGCCGGGAAGCTCGATTTCTCGAATTTTCATCCTCGTTTCCTCCTTGAGTTTTAAAGTAATGTGACACTAATTAAGAAGTTCACAGGTTAACATCAATTTCTGTGCGAATATGTTCGGTTTTAGAAATCCCGATGTATTTGAGCGTTTCAGCACGGGTGGAGTGATTAAAAATCTTTTGTAACAGGGAAATCGCAACGCCCCGCTTATATGCATGATAGCCAAACGTTTTTCGCATGGAATTTGTTCCGATCTTTCCTGTAAATCCGATGGCTTCAGCTGCCTGATGGACAATGCGGTACGCCTGCTGGCGAGTAATGGGGTTATTGGTGCGAGCTGATTTGAATAGATAATCTTCTGCTGTTAACGCACGGTGCTGGATATAGTGAAGCACCGCCTGCTTGATTTTCTGATTGAGGTACACTTCTTTCGGCTGCTCGTGGTGTAGATACTCATAAAACGTTTTAACGTGCTCCCCGTCCTCCATTAGCTCTCCTACTCGAATGTCCAGCATTTCGGTAATTTTCATCCCCGTATTAATGCCAAAAACAAACAGCACGTAATCCCTCTCTGAGTGCTTTTTTAAATACCTCTTCATCGCGTTAATCTGTTTGATGTCTCGAAATGCTTCTACATATTCCATAAATAAGTCTCCTTAATTAATGTTACATAATCATACTATTACATAGTATTATGTAACGTTCAAATAAAACACTCGTAAAACAAGAATTTTCTGTCTATTTTGTGTCGAAGATTTGAACAACAAAAAGCCACATGATTTCGCATGTGGCGGTTAGATGGATCTAGCGTTTCATCGTATGTAGAGATTGTTCGATTTGCTGTTGATCCATTTGAAACGAAAGCTCGTGAAGCCATTTTTCTTTTTTAAAACCAATCTGAGAAAATGAAAAATTGATTACATAGAAGGTTCGTTTCCTTTAATGTGTAACCCAATCTCTTCTTCTGTACTATCTAAAGAAGCCGTTTTTCCCTCTCCTTGAAGAAGGAGCTCAAGATCGTGCTGAAAGGTAAGAAGCTCACTTTCCAAAAAGATGGGCGAACGATAGTGATAGGTAAAATCGTTTGATGTGACAGATAATAGATTTGACTGTAGATCACGCAGATAGCTTTCCTCATCGTTTGGTTACATAGAGCCATATGAGAAGATGGAAATGGTCTTCTCCCCGTTTGATAAAGTAGGCTCTAATACGCTTTCTCGTTCCTCCATCATGAACAACCTCCTCGTCGTGTTAAGTGTCAATTATTCCTTCATTGTGCCTTTAAATTTCTCAGGCTTTTTGACGTAGCCTTCAATAATAAAACCACATTCTGTGCAAAGTAAATACTCGACCTCAGAGCCTAAGCACATTTTGCCCTTTGGATACATAACTCCATAATCATAATGCTTTCCAATTCCAAGCTCCCGTTCTCCGCATTTTGGGCATTCCGTTAGTTGATGATTCATACACTTCCCATCCCTTCTTGGAAATGATAACCTTATATAAAGTTATCATAAATATTGGAAAATGGTAGATTGCGATTGTTCGATCATCGCACCGTTTTTCTTAGGAGTGAATAGATTGACGACAACATATGTAACATGGGGCGAATCTAGAGTGAAATTAACATGGCAACCATCGCGTGAGCTTCCTGACCGTTCGCTTATTACGAGCGTTCATGGTTTCTGCTTTCAAGACGGAAACCTCTTAATGGTGGAGTTAGACAGAGGATGGGACTTTCCAGGAGGACATATTGAGGGAGATGAAACCCCAGAACATTGCTTTGCCCGTGAAGCGCTAGAAGAAGCGTATGTAAAAGGAACATGTGAGCTACTTGGGTACATGGTGATTGATCATAATGAAAATCCTGCGTGGTCAGAAGGCAGCCCCTATCCAAAAGTCGGGTTTCAAGTATTTTACAAGATGGAGATTTTGGAGCTGCTGCCGTTTGAAGGAAAGTACGAATCAATCAAGCGTACGTTCATTTCTCCTAGCGAAGTCGACGCTTATTACGAAGACTGGCATGATCTTTATCAGGAAATATTAGATCAAGCTTTGGCGAAGTGAATACTAGTAATCCGATCTCGTTGGAAAGGAGTGAACACATATGTACTTATTTACGTCTGAAAAAATAGTTCCTTCTCGTTCATCTCCAAAATCCTTCATTTCGACGCCGCTTGGTGAGGTGCATATGGAACTTTATATAAACGAAAAACCGCTCTCATATTTTGCTATGACTGAAGCGAAATCATTTGATTTACATCACGGTGGGACTCTTTATTCATACGTAGCATCAGCATTTATCGCCGAGTTAGTCCTTTGTAAGCCCCCTTCCTCCCTTGCGCCTCCCATGAGGATAGACGGCATTTGTGGAGCCGTTTGGCGTGTAAAGTCGTTGGTTGATCAACTTTCGGTTAAATATTCGGCTACGCTACGCACACAAAAATCACTGGAAGTTGGCGCAAATAGTGGTGAAGGTCTAGATGCTCTGACATGGTATACAAACACGCACATGCTCACAATAGGAACTGAGGACGGACCAATGCTTACTCATCGTGGAAAGAAAAATGAACAAATGCCAAACTGTTTTTATACATATGACGAACTAGCTCAGCATGAAATTGTTCAGTATGTCAATGACGCTCTTGTGGTTCCGATCCCCTCCCTACCTAAGAATGAAATCTGTCAGGTTCATTTTGTCATCGCATGGAAAAAACATCATGGGCAACCTGAAGATGACGTATCTACCTGGTATGCGGTTGATATGGTTGGAAAGGATATTCTATCAGCCGAGGAGTTAGCGTAGCATTATTAATTCTAAAAAGGCTTATCAGTACGTTTACTAAACTTACGAATCCATACATTTGAGGTGTACAAGATGAAAAAAGTGACCTATTTTATCATTATGCTTTTGGGAGTATTACTCTTATCAGCGTGTTCAGAAGAGTTAAAATCCCTTGTTGACGAGGAAGATGCGGCTGCCATTGAGGTGGCCACGTCACAAAATACGGGCAAGGGATCGTTGAAGTTGTTAACCCCTACCATTACGACGGACGAAAATCAGCTCAAATTTGAAACAGATGGTATTGATGAAGACAAAATAACCTATATTTATGTAGCCAATCAAAGAGTATGGGCTCAAAAGATAAAAAATAAGCAATCGTATAAAATTAGCATTAAAGACATTAAGAACGCTCACCGAACAGACTATAAGCCGAAGGTTCAGCTGTTTCAATATAAGGATGATAATGAAGAAAACGATATGACAACGTTTAAGCAGGCTCGTTATGAAGTGAAGGAATCGAAATAATCGCTATTAAAAAAGGCTTGGAGAAATTATTCTCCAAGCCTTTTCATTCATTTACAGAAAAAATCCACTCATCCACTGTCATAACGTCTGCCTGACGAGGGAACACCTTTTCTGTAAGAACACGGTGCACTTCTGGGTCGCCGTCTATACAAGCGTCAGATAGTACTTTTAAGTAATAGTCCTTATCTGCCGCTTCTCGAAGCGTGGAAAGTACCACACCGCTTGTTGCAACACCCGTTAAAATAAGTTCGTTAATCCCACGGGCGCGAAGGACAACCTCAAGGTCACTTCCTGTAAACGCACTGACGCGACGTTTTGTCACAAGCGGCTCATTTTCACGTGGCGCAACAGATTCGTGAATTTGTGTTGCCCATTCAGCCTCTGTCATGCCACCTTGATTTTTGATAGCCGAGAACATTTTATTCGCTGAGCTAACCTCTGGAAAGCCGTCTCGGAATGCAACGCGAACGAATACGACAGGAATTCCTGCCTTACGTGCTGCTTCAACTGATTTTTGAAAAGGCGCTAGTGCTTCTGGTTTCTCCGCATAGCGCGATACAATTCCATTTTGAATATCCATCACAAGCAATGCTGGATTTGTTTTTGTCATACATAAATCCTCCTCTTTCAAGACCTCTATTACTAGTTTGTCCGATTTTCATACAGAATTCAAATATTTATCTCTGTGAATTATTTAGTGAATTAAAAATACAGATAAACTTTCACCAATATTTGTAACTACTATGATAAACTAACATTATTTACGTTGAACGGGAGGATGCAAAAGATGATGAAAAAAACGTTTCGAAATCAGCACCGCATGCTAGAGAGCTTCGGATATGAATTTCTTGTCACTTGCCCGAGCTGCAATCATTATTCAAAAGTGATTTCTTTAGGCGATCCCTCACCTTACGTCCCTCGAACTTCCATTCGTTTTGTGTGTACAAACTGCGGAATGAGTAAAGAGCTTAAGACCAAAAGCAATGGTTACAACCAGTCCATTATTTCTTACGGAAGTCAGTGGAAAGATGGTGTGGTCAATATTGGGGGACCTTATGATTGGTATTTTGGTTATTCGCTTTATTTGCAAACTCCTTGCTGTGGCCATACGCTGTGGGTTTACAACCGTGAGCACCTTACTTATTTAAAGCGATACGTGGAGGCTGAGCTTAGAGAAAGTCATCCATACTATCTGAGTGTAGAAAGTCGATTGCCTGTCTGGATCAAATCCAGTAAAAATCGCGAGTCCGTTTTAAAAGCAATTGAAAAGCTAGAAAATAAATTTGCGTAAGCTCTTGGTTTAGCGTTCATTAATCGTGATCCACTCGTCTAGAAACTTCAAAAAATAGAAATCTTTCTATCCACTAGAGAACATGGAGAAATGATGGACTTTGTTTTGTATTCTAGTAAGTTTCCCTCAAATTCCATATGACTATAAAAAGCTTCCCTTCTAATACAACGGGAAGCTTTTATGATTTATTAATCATTCATTCCTTTCATGATGTGGCCTTTAAAGCTTCGTAACTCATCCTTTGTAAATGCAGATGCTTCACACCTAAGCAACGCTTTTTGAATGGTTTCTATTTGTTGGACAGGGAATTCCGTGCATCCCCACTCACCTGCTTCTTGTTTGGAGGAAATGACCTGATCCTTTTTGTACCGATATACTCGTAGCATATTGAGAATGCTGTAAGTGGGATTTTCTTCAATACTCCCCAGACAATCCTCATAGTCTCCCATAATCGCAGAGTAATAGTGAGACGTTGGAATGAGCTGAAAAGCATCTGAGATAGACTTCCCGTCAACGCATCGACCGCGCTCCGTAAGAATAGTAAGATGGGCGGCCAAATCAGGATCGACCATCTCTTTTTGGCTCACAATGGTATGAGCCGTATTTTCTTGAAAACGACTTCGCCAATATTCACTGAAGTGAAAGTCAAATGGAGAAGGGTGCGTCCAATTTTCTACTTGCTTCGTCGTTAAGATGCTAAGCTCAATTGGAAAAGGCTGACCGGAAGCACCTTTCAAATAGTGTGCTAGTTTTTCTTTTTGCTCATTGCTTGCCGGCTTTTTTGTTAACACAATAATATCAATATCACTGTGCTTTAAATGAAATCCACCCATTGCCAGTGATCCATGTACATACAATCCCACAAAGTCTTTTTTCACTAGCTTTTTTATATAATCAGTCAAGTCTTGAACAACATCATGTGGATTTTTTTGTAGAAGCTGTTTCTCCATTTTTTTGTCTCTCCTCTTTACTTAAACGTCTTCACCATCCAGTCCGAAAACTTCTTCGGTTCCTCAAACTGTGGATAGTGTGCAGACTTTTTGAACGTAAGGAACTCTTTTTGCCTCGCATCGAGTGAATCAAAATAGTTCTTCGCTGCTTTCGCTGACGTCATGTAATCGTATTTTCCCATCACAAAATAAACGGGAAGATCAACCGCGGTTACTTTTTCTGTCAGGGGATTCTTCAGCGCTTCCTGAACAAGCGGAAATTGATAGAATCCAATTCCACGGAGATACCCAATTGCATCTAGAAGGTTATATTCAGTCGTTAATGCTAGTTGAAATAGGTTTTTTTCAGGATTGTCAATTTGGCGAGCTCCTCCCCCGTATTTCATCACCAAATCACGCGGTGTAAAAGCTTCGCCGTTTTCCACTTTGCTTTGTACCTTTTTAATCGCTGTAATATCTTCTTTATTCTCCGCTTTTGTGGCTTGCTTCAGCACGTAATCGAGGCTGTCCATCTCACTTTCGACCGTGTTACTCATTTGGCCAATTCCTACATACGCCTCGTATTTTTCAGGTGCTTTTGCAGCTGCTTGAGTGGCAACATATGTACCGTACGAATGACCAACTAAAATGACTTTTTTGTTGGTTATGTTCTTCTTCAAATAGTCCGTAATTGCTATTAAATCATCCGCTAGCAGATCACTTGATATGTTCGGGTGATCCTCATTAAAATGATACGATTTCCCTGTACCACGCTGGTCATAGTTCACAACGGTAAAGTTTTTTTCGAGCAGGTGCTGATATTTTTTCGCATATGGAATCTCTGAGTTTCCAGGTCCTCCGTGTACAAAGAGAAGAACTGGATTTCTTTTGTCCTGTCCCCGTATCATGATCTCTTGATTTGTCCCGTTTATTTTTACCTGCTGCATTGTACTAATGCTATGATCTCCTGCAATGGATGACGTCCACGTTGGAAAAAAGAGCGCGATGAGAAGAATGGATACAATGGCCGTTACTGTAACGAGTACTACTTTTCCTGTTTTTTTCATGGTAACTCCTTTGACATATCAATCTTTTTAACTAATTATACCATAATTTGTATAATGTTCTTTTTAAGATTTAATAAATAAAATTTAAAAAAACTTGAATAAAATTAAAATAAAGATTAATATTATTAAAAAAGGAGGATAATTATGGATAAAAATGAAGTCCCTTCCTGGATATTGGCGTTAAATAAAGAGAACGTTGAATTTATCCGCCGGTTCATTTTACATTCAGGATCGTTAAAAGAGATGGCAAAAGAATACAGTGTTTCCTACCCTACTGTCCGAGCAAAGCTTGATCAGTTAATTAAAAAGGTCGAGTTATCAAGTACAGAAGAAGGTGTTGAATTTGTAACGATGATTAAGAATTTGGTGATTGATGAGCGGATTAGTCTAGATGTTGCAAAGCTGCTGATTGATCAATACAAAAAAGAAAGGGAGGATCGTTAATGGATTTCATTCTTGATTTTTTACCCGCTGTTATTATTCTAGGCGTTCAGTATTTCTTATCAACACGAAGACAATCGTTCTGGGCTGCCATTCTTCCAGTTCTTTATGTTGGATTTTTAATTTATGGGAAGGCTACGAATCTATTTACGATAAAGCCCGGTGAGAAAGGTTTGTTATTTATCGGAATACTTGGGACAGTCATCTTGCTTGGAATGTGGGCAGACGGAAGAGAAAGAGTCACGAAAAAGCGTCAAAAGGAAATGGATAGATTGGAAGCGCAAAATCTATGAAAAGCTTAGATCAATATATGAACACTCACTTTCCCGGTCTCGAATTAGTGCCTCCGCTTTTTTACAACGGCGATATTGGTATTCAATTTGAACTAGGGGTAAATGATGAATCATCAAACTGCGGAGAAGGGAGTACTTATCTGAAGGAAGTAGATCACCGCGCTATTACTCTATTTGAAACGCTTCATCCGCAGGAAGAAAATTTAGTATTGGTTGTGAATATCTATGATTATCAAGCTTTTAAAAGAAATCTTAGACTTTTTGCATCTTTTATCAAAAGTCGTCAAATTTTATATCAGTTAAAGCATACCCAAATTCGTGACGTTTTTGCAGAGAAAGATGAGGAGACAGAGCATACATAATTAAGATGAGAAAATAGGTGTTAAAGAACCATTTGATAAAAAAGCATTGAAAGTTCATTCAATGCTTTTTGTAATGATTTCATGCCAAGTTTCAATCGATCTCTAAACCTTTTTCCGCCCTCCCCCCATCTTCTATACTAAAAATCTGTTAACCTTTTTTCTCCTCACTCGTTATAGAACCGACACGACGCGATTTCACATCATAGAGAAAGGATGAACACATTGAAAGTATGGAATTCGTATTTATTTTATGTAAAGCTGACGTGCCGGACGTGGGTCATGCCACTCCTGCTAGTAGGAAACATTGGGCTTATTTTATATCCGCTTTATTTATACAGTCATTATGTAGATAATGCAGATCTTGGCGGAATCAATCCAGCGTCACCGTTAGTCGGAAGCTATGGCATTTTTTCGCTTATCCTTACCTACTTATTTTTTGGGGTTTATGTAACAAAGCTTGATGAAACAGCTTCTATTGCGGAAACCTTTGGCGTAGTTGAGAACAGCATTGCTTGTAAAACCCTAGCCAAATCATTCGTCGCTCTGAGTGCCATTATCCTCTCACTTCTTGTACTTTATTTGTCCTATTTGGTTTTGTACGTGACAAGTGACTTTCATAGCCTGCGCTTCTTTCTACACGTAGGGATTTACATGCTTTTATATTGGGGCCTGACGCCGTTTGTCATGTTTTTAATAGGAAGCGTGCTTGCGCTCGTTATTCGAAACAAGCTCATTTATCCACTCATTCTTATGATGTTTGTCCTCTTAAGTCCGATGAACGCGGCTATATTCCCATATGATCCGACAAAGATTTATAGCATCCGGCTTGATCGAGTATTAAATCTTGGCGAGCCGAACATGACGAGAAGCTACAACAGTTTTTACGGCTTTGCACTAGAGCCCATTCGCTGGACGAAAAGCTTGTTTTGCATGGCACTATTATGTTTGTTCACAATCTTCATCCTAAAAAAACGGCATACATGGTTTTCAAATGGATTCAAACGCATTTCGTTTTGTTTTCTCCTCATTGCTTGTATAACGTTTACGTACATCATTTCTCCTCATCAAACGTTTAATGATGATGATCTTGTTATTCGAAGCTATTACGATACGCACCGTGCGAATGCAGCTGAGATGAATTCACCTATCGCCTTTTCTCATTATGATATCCATCTACAGCCAAAGGGTCAGTTAAATGCTTTCGTAAAAATCAAAGCGGAGAATATGAGTAACCAAATCGTGCAGTCAATGAAAGTGGCACTCTATCATGAGCTTCATATACAGCAAATTAAGCTAGACGGAAAAGCCGTTTCATTTGAGCAAAAGCAGGACTTCGTTAACATTCATTTTTCTTCTAGAGGCTGGGCTCCTCATACGGAAAAAACGCTTGAGTTTACATACGCTGGACTACACTCAAATTTGTATTTTGCTAACACCCGTGCGATTTATTTACCAAACTACTTATCTTGGTTGCCTAGTGAAGAGCTAACCCCTGCATTCCAGCTTGTATCAAAGCAGAGGCAAATTCATCGTCTGCCGCGTCTTGCTCACGCTCAAAAAAGCTATGATCTGTATGTGAACAGCGGGAAGGAAATTTACTCCAACCTTCCATTAAAAAGTGAGCAACATTGGAGCGGAACGACTGATGAAGGAGTATCGATTATCTCCGGACAGCTCACGTCAAAGAAGCTGAGCGATTTCACCCTCGTTTATCCGAACGATTGGGAATCAGAATTTGCCGATACGACGGTACTTCATCGCTATGTAAAAGCAGTTACGGCTATTTTGCAGAACCACCTTCATGATCAAGTTCACCTTCCCAAAAGTCTCTATTTTTTGCCGAACGAAAACATTGGTGACGGATTTTCTGGTGAAGGTACGTGGTGGAACAAAACTGATCTTATATTCGGATTTCGCTATTACGACCGAAACGGAATGAATTATTTTACAAAGGAGAACATGTCAAATTTCACCTATCGTCTAGTTCTTGCCCGTACAAAAGCAAGTAATGAAGGTTCATATGACTACGAATTTAACGTGCTGTTTGCGAGTGCGTATGCCCAGGCTATTAACGCACAGCTTCACTTATCAAACGAAGAAGCAAAGGACAATTTGGACTTTCTCCTCTCTTCTGTCGTTGGAGATGACGGAGAGAAATTAGCTGTGAAGCGTCTCCTTCTTCAGTGGATGAAGCAGCCCGAGGCTTATGATACTCGTTCTCCCCTGCATCAATCCTGGTACAAACTAACGAAGGATGATACGCCGAATAAATGGACGAAGCTAAAAGACATTTTGAAAGAGAAAGAAGGAACGAACGATGAACATCATTGAGATAAACGGTATTCAAAAAACATACAAACGAAAAAAAGCGCTTCGCAACGTCACCTGTACCATTCAAGGAACGTTTGGGCTTTTAGGACCGAACGGAGCAGGCAAAACGACGCTAATGAGAATCTTAGCCACATTGATTAATCCTGATCATGGTGATATTCGTTTCAATGACGAGGTCTCTTGGGAAAATCCCAGCAGAATTCGTCAAATGATTGGCTATCTTCCGCAGCACTTTTCCTTATATAAGCAGGCGACCGTCATAGAGTGCCTGTTTCACCTCGCCGTGCTAAAAGGAATTCCGAAAAAGCAGGCCCGAGCGGAGATTGAAAAATTACTGCATGACGTAAATCTAGTCGGGCAAGAAAAAACGAAAATGAAGCATCTGTCAGGCGGTATGCTTCGCCGCGTCGGCATTGCACAAGCCTTGCTTGGGGACCCTCCTATTCTCATTGTCGATGAGCCAACCGTGGGGCTAGATATTGATGAGCGCGTGCGTTTTCGGCAGCTTTTACGACAAGTAGGAAAAAACCGAATTGTGCTTATTTCCACTCATATCGTGGAGGATGTTGAAGCGACGTGTGATCATATTGGGGTTTTAAAGGATGGGGTCATGCTGTTTACAGGAAGCAAGGACGAACTGAAGGACGTTGTAAAAGGAAAAGTGACAGAGAAAATTGCTTCCCACGAAGAAGTAGATGCAATGAGGGATCGGATCATCTCTATCACAGAACAAGGTGAGCATTATCTCGTTCGTTACCTCGATAATCAAGGACTACATACGACCACGCCAACCATTCAAGACGCCTACTTATTTCTTACACGAAACGGTGCGAACGCATGAATATCGTCAAGAGACTTCACCTCCCTTTTGATAGTCGGTTAATGGGGATTTCCTTTTATCTTCCTTTTCTCCTTATGGCTTTAACGGTTATGTATACATATGTAAGTTCAGGTCCAGACCATATCACGAACGTAGCTCATCTGCTGGAATTTCTCGTATGTCCATGTGCCTCCTTGTGGTCTGTGTATCTATTTATAAGTTATTACGAGGACGAAGCAGCGGAGCTTTTATTTACCTATCCCCTTCCGCTGATGGCACACGGCTTATTAAGAGTCGGCGCCTTTTTCATTTTGTATGCAACAGCGCTAGGAATTTCGATAGGACTGCTGTCTGTGACGTTAAAGGAGGTCTCCCTTTTTCAATTACTGCTTTTAATAATCCCACAGGCGCTTGTGTACAGTGCGCTCGGCTTTGTACTTATGATCGGATCACGTCACCCTGCTTTCCCCCTGTCCATTATTGGGGCATATGTGGCCATTAAATTTTTCACAAAAGGAAGCATGATTTTTCCCCTTTATAACATTATGTCGTTCTCAGTTGATTTGCAGGCTACCCCCCTTTTAAAGACGCTAGCGATCAAAAATACGCTGATCGCAGGAGTGCTGTTTGTCATTGGTCAATACATTCTCAGGAAGCGAAAACTCTCATAGACTGGATGAATTTCTACTTTAAAGAAAAAATTGTTAACCTTTTTCTTCGTGAAACGTTTTAGAGGCGGGAGGTTGAACATGAAAGATGCTTTATTAGGCGAAAAGTTACATGAAAAGCTGCAGTTTGTCTTCGCATATTTAGTGAAGATGGGCGCGAAAAAGGAAGACGCAGAAGACATTATTCAAGATACGGCCTACAAATTTTTACGCTACATGGATTCGATTGGACCAAGTCAAATTCAAAGCTGGCTATTTCGCGTGGCCATTAACGGCTATTATGACTTAACACGTAAGCGAACGCGTCGAAAAGATATTTTGCTGGCGTTTGATTTTAACGAGCTACTAGACGAGGATACGCCGGAGCAAGCGGTTTTATATAAGGAGTTGCAGCAGGATATTCATATGTTATTAGGTCAGTTGAAAACGCAATACCGGGAATTGCTTCTTTTGAAATATAGTACCGGGTTAAAAATCACAGAAATTGCCCAGCTCTATGGGATGAAGGAAGGATCGATTAAAACGATTCTTCACCGCGCACGAAAACAATTTATTGATGTGTACAGGAGGTCTAACGATGAGCGATGAAAATGAATTTTTACCAAGAGACTACGAGTTTGAAGGATTAGTAAAAAAAGCGCGCCGAAAAACGCTGCTTAAAATGATTATAATCTCCGTGATTAGCAGTGTAGTCGTACTCGGCGGATTATACATTCTCGGAAGCTATGTCCTGCAACAAACGATTGAAAAAGAAACAAATGCTGAGATGGGCTGGAGCTCTCTGCAAGGGGCCAATGTTGAAAGTATGGGAACACAGTTCAACTATACTCCGTTTTCAGCGACAGGAACGACGGAATTTGTGAAGAACGTTGAGGGAGTATTAATTCCGTGGGGGGAGCGTCATGACGTTTACACGATGTTTGGTACATCAAAGCGTGAAAGCTTGTCTATGAGCGGTCCATCTAAAATGGGCAGTATTGATGATGATCGACTTCCTTTCTACTATGAAGGGCAGCGCGTGATGGAATTTTATCATCCTGACGTTCAATACGTAAAGGTTTATGATGATCGATCCACGCTAAGTAAAATGAACGAGACGACCGTTGCGGAAATGGCATTCTCTTTTGATCAAGCTTATTCCATTCAAGAGGTTCAAAAGTTATTTCCAGACCATGTCGCGTGGTATTGGGTCGATACATTTACGAAGAAAGATGTAAAAGAAATGAGTAACCAAGCAATGGATAAAAACATGGAAGAGACCGCTATTATTAATGGGTTCGATGTATACGGCTTCCCAAACAGTCCTCGTCCGGATACTGATCCGTCCCTTCCGTTCATTTCTACATTAAACATGTTGAAGAAGGACGGGAAATACGAAAGAGAAGCTTCGAACCTTTATAATGATTTAACAAATAACAAGAAAAGAAAGCTAACCCCTGACTCTCTAAAAATCATTGGCGTTGTGGTAACAGGAAAGCCAAGTGAGCTTAAAGCATACATGAAAAGTTCAGCCGTTCGGGGGGCAATACTAGGCGCAACAGCGAATAAGTATGAGTAAACTGCGATGAATGAATCGTTTTTATAATTGTAATTAGGGTTGGTTTTTTCTCCAAACCAATCACCTCACAAAAAAGCGCGTCGTTTCGCAAACGACGCGCTTTTTTAGATCACAAATGTGGGCTTATGCTGTTTTAATTTTGCCGGTGCTGTTGGGACAGGTTTGTTCGTATGAACATCAAGCACGGTAGACGCTTCGTTAAACCAGCAGTCCGGTGCTTCGGCTCCCCAAAACGTTTGTCTGCGCTTATCGTTTAAATCCCAGCGAATCGGCTTGAAATCAGGATCACTCGTTAAGTAGTCCCCGTTATACAGCTCAATCCGGTGGCCGTCTGGATCTCTCACATACAAGAAAAACGCATTTGATAACCCATGTCGTGCAGGACCACGTTCAATGCTGCTTGAATAACCGAGGGCTGCTAAAACATCACAGCCATGAATAAGACTCATCGGATCACTTAGCCAAAAGCCAATATGATGAAGACGAGGGCCGATTCCGTTCATGAATGCAACGTCATGAACGCTAGGCTTGCGGTGAAGCCATGATGCCCATACTTTTTCTTCTTCTGACGCCGTATATTCGGAACACGAAAAACCAAGTTCCTTCATGTAGAAATCATGTGTTTTCTCGACATCTGACACCATATTATTAAAGTGATCGATGCGCTGGACTTTTGCGCCTTGATACAAATCATAGCGCTGCAGCATCCGCTCTACCGTCTCCATTTTCGCAAAGTACTCAAGTGGGAGTCCTGCCACGTCCTGAACACGAAAAGCGCGTCCTACCGCATGCTGACTTCCCTCTTCAAGCCACTTCACCTTGTAGCCATTTTGCTCGTAAAAAGCAGCCAATGAGTCTAAATCTTCGTTCGAACGCACTTTGTAGCTCATTACTTCAACAACTGGCGCTTCTGCTTTTTTCAGGACGAGGCTATGATGGACGTGCTCTTCAAGTCCACGTAAATAGAGCGCCCCGTCCTTCTCCTCCGTTTCAATAAATCCAAGACCGCGAATATAAAAATCACGTGATTTCTCTAAATCTGTGACGTGAAGAATCGCTCTTGCCGATCGGATAATATCAAATGTCATGTTCTTACCCCCCTTTTTACACGTTCAGAAAGCTAGCTTTTGCATCCGTTCCTTTGCTAAGAAACTGTGAGACGCGTTCTTTTAGCTCTTCTTTTGCACCGTAGTTATCAAAGTACGTCATGCCCATCCGAACCGGATCACCGAAGAAATAGTACTCGTAGTGCATTTGCCTGCTTCCGAATGCGCTCATCGTCAAATCCCATGCCAAGCGAAATAGCTGAACGCGCTCGTATCCCTCAAGATTTTTTCCTTGAAGCCCCCGGTTAATAATCGAGCCAATTTCTTCGTTATGAAAATCAGCGTGTGTTGGAATGCCCATAAGACCTGAGGCACCAAGAACGCGGAGAATTTCCACAAGACGCGGATAAATACGTGGAAACCAGTTGCGCGCAGCGTCTAGCGCTTCGTAATCAGGCGTCATCGTTCCCCATTTATCAAGCTTTGCATTGTGCTCGGCACGATAAAGATGTGACTTCATCGCTTCAATCGTAAGCATAATTTCCGTTCCTTTGTCTTTTACATGCTGAAATTGGTCGATCCCAATCGCATCCATAACGGATAGCGCAACGCCGAGGACAAATTCTGTCTTAATGACGTTTTTGGCTACAACCTGATGCGCCATATGAACGACCGCATTTGTTTCACGGAACGTTCGGTTACAGATAGACGAATTTCCACAAACAAAGACGCGCTCCCACGGAACAAAGACGTGATCAAATGACACGATCGCATCTCCTTCTTCAAAGCGTGAAGAAAGCGGATGATCATACGCGTTTTTTCCATAGTCGAATGACTCACGGCTAATAAACTTAAGTCCTGGCGTGTTATTTGGAATCGCAAAAGCCAATGAGTACGGATCGTCAAGCTCTCCTGCTTTTTTTACGGTAGACGGGAACACGAGAATTTCATCCGTAATCCCACCTTGTGTAGCAAGGAGACGAATCCCATCAACGATAATTCCTGCTTCATTCTTCTCCACTAAATGAAGCGCAACGTTGGCGTCTTTTTGCTCGTACTGTGCTTTTGCGCGATTGACCTGTGGATGAATGAGCGTGTGAGTTAAGCTAATATCATTTTCACGCGCATATTCGTAGTACTTCCGAGCATTTTCGGCAAACATCGGATCAGCCTCTGCAAACAGCTCATTTGATACGCCCATCGCCATTACTTCTGCATTTAAGTAATCAGGCGATCGCCCCATCATTCCCCCAGATGTTAACGCCCATTCCTGAATCGCTTCACGTCGTTTAATTAGATCTTCAACGGTCGTCGGCTGAAGAAACGTCATCCCAACTGGGTTTCCGGTCGTTGGTGACGTATACAGCATCTTTTTGGGCTGATCGAACTGAAGGTCATACAGGTGTGCCATTGAATGAATGACTCCTTTTAGTGCGGGGTGTTCCGTTACGTCTTTGACACGATCACCGTGAATGTACACATTATTGTTCGCTTTTTTTAACCGCTCGATATAGTCCTTCCCTGTCTTTGCTCCCATGATTTTGTCCCCCCTCTATTTCTTTTTACCGAACTGCGGAATGTGATGATCCCCTAGCGCAACGTGGATGACCTTCGGCTCTGTATAAAATTCAAACATCGCGTAATGGCCCCCTTCGCGTCCAATTCCACTTGCTTTTGTGCCTCCAAACGGAATGCGCAGGTCACGCGTATTTTGTGAATTAATCCAAATCATGCCCGCCTCAACCGCCTGTGCGACGCGATGACCTCGTTTAATATCATTTGTCCACACATAGCCAGCAAGACCATACTTAACATCGTTTGCAGCGGCAATTACCTCTTCTTCGGATTGGAATTCAATCACCGCCATAACAGGACCGAAAATTTCCTCCTGACACACGCTCATATCATTTGTTGCGTTTAAAAGGAGCGTTGCGGGGACAAAATTTCCTGCCTTTAGCTCTTCAGGAATTGTCCCTTGAATGACGTCACAGCCTTCTTCTTTTGCAAGCTGAATGTAGTGATTGACCTTGTTATAATGTTCTGTTTCAATCAGCGGTCCAAGCTGTGTGCCTGGGTCCATCGGGTCACCCATTTTAATATTAAACACGCGTTCTTTCAGCGCTTCTACAAATGAGTCTTTAATTGATTTGTGTAAAAAGACGCGGGAATTAGCCGTACAGCGCTCGCCGTTAAAAGAAAAAATTCCCCATACCGCTGCATCAAGCGCTCGCTCTAAATCGGCATCGTCAAAGACGATAAGCGGTGACTTCCCGCCAAGCTCCATGGAGGTTTTCTTTAACGTGTCGGCCGCGTTTCGAATGATTGTGCTTCCCGTCACGGTTTCGCCCGTAAAGGAAATCGCTTTTACGTCGGGATGCTCGACAAGCGCCGCCCCTGCTGTTTCACCAAAGCCATGAACAACATTAAAAACACCTTTCGGAACGCCTGCTTTATGGATCACTTCTGCTAGCTTGTTTGCCGTAAGTGGTGAAAGCTCCGCTGGTTTTAGTACAACCGTGTTACCAGTTGCAAGCGCTGGTGCAACCTTCCATGTTTCAAGCATAAACGGCGCGTTCCACGGGGTAATGAGACCGACTACGCCAAGCGGCTTGTAGATGGTGTAATTCATAAATTCGTCGTCCTGCTGATACGCTTCACCGTACAGCTTTGCTTCTACCATTTTGGCGTAAAATCGGAAATTCGTTGCGGCACGCGAAACCATTTTTCTCGTTTGACTAATCGGTAGCCCTGTATCAATCGCTTCTAAAATTGCAATCTCTTCAACTTCTTCATCAATCACATCGGCAATTTTATTTATATACGTCATTCGCTCAGCTAGCTTTAGCTTGCTCCACGTGTTCTCAAAGGCATGTTTCGCTGCTTCGACCGCTTCTTTAATATCTTCTTTTCGGCCTTCGGCAACCTCATTTAACACTTCGTTTGTAAACGGACTTTTATTTTGAAAGGTACCATTTCCCTTTGCATGAAGAAATTCTCCGTTAATATATAGCTGAACATCATGAACAATTTTTTTTGCTTCTGTTGAACTTTGATCCGTCGTTTTATGAGCCATATTTTCACCTCATTTTAGTTCGTTGAGATATGATCTGGTAACGTGACGTACTTCGATAGCACGTGACGAATTTCGTCTTGAAGAGCCTGTGTCGGCAAATCCATTGGGAGACGTAGGACCGGTTTAATGCTTCCCATCATGCCCATTGCGGCTTTTAGCGGAGCGGGATTCGTGTCTTTAAAGAGCACATCATTAAGCTCCATTAAATCAAAATGCAGGTCTTGCGCGCGTTTAACATCGCCTTCATTCCAGGCGTCATAAATTTCTGCGACCTTATCAGGTAAAATATTGGCCGTTGCGCTAATGTGCCCTGCTCCACCGATTGCGAGCATCGGATAACAAAGCAGTTCAATGCCTGAATACAGTAAAAAGTCACGGCCACAGTGAAGCAACACGCGATTCACGTGTTCAAAATCTTTATTGGATTCTTTTACGCCGATAATATTTGGACAGTCTTGGCTAAGCTTTGCGAGCGTTTCTGGCTGAAGGTTTGTCGCGGTTCTTCCTGGGATGTTATAAACGATGATGGGGATGGAAACAGAATCAGCAACGGCCTTAAAATGCTTATATAAAGCGTGCTGTGAAGGTTTGTTGTAGTAAGGAACGATGACAAGGGCTGCATCAGCACCCATTTCTTCTGCTTTTTTTGTTAAGTACAGCGTTTCCTCATGATTCGTTGAGCCTGTACCTGGAACAAATGGTACTCGTCCATTAATGGCTTTTGAGGCAGCTTGCATCACTTGGATACGCTCTTCAACCGTTAGAGAGCTTGGTTCACCTGTCGTGCCCGTTACTGAAATAGCGTGTGTCCCTTTTTCAATATGCCAGTTAATGAGTTTTTCAAAGGACGGAAAATCAATGGAATAGTCGTCGTTAAATGGGGTAATGACGGGGGCAATTGACCCTCTTAGTTTTTTCTTTGCTTCTACGTATCTAGACATCTATTTATCACTCCTTATGGATCTTGGAATCTTAAAAATAAATGAAAACCCTTTCATAAAATACCTTAACATGTGGTATGTTATATGAGAAATATTGATAAAGTTGGTTTTCCATACGAAAAAAATATGCATGTTTGATTCACTCCGCCACTGAGCCCTAACGGAGGGGCTGTTAGGGCTCAGTGGCGGAGCATAAGCGTCTGCCCTCCTCCCTTGCGGGTTAACGTCATCCGCTCATGTTAGACCTTTGTGGGTTGGTTCGGTGGGGGCTGGTGTGGCGGTTGGTTTGGTAAATTTTATTGTGTGTGGTGATGGTGCCTCGTTTATGTTTGGTTCTGCCGGTATTACTAGTATGAGCTATCACCCTGCGTTGCGGGTGGGTTTGTGTCCTTTTTGGCTTGGCGGAAAGGTTATTTTGGTTCTGCCGGTATTACTAGTATGGGCTATCACCCTGCGTTGCGGGTGGGTTTGTGTCCCTTTTTGGCATTAGAAAAGCTTTTATTTAGGAGGCTTGTGGAATGGATATTAAGCAGCTTCGTTATTTTTGTACGATTGTGGAGGAGAAGCAGATTACGCGGGCTGCGAAAAAGCTTCATATGGCGCAGCCGCCTTTGAGTCAGCAGTTGAAGCAGCTCGAAGCAGAGCTTGATGTGACGCTTTTTGAGCGAAACGGTCGTCATATGGAAGTGACAGAGTGTGGACTTGTGTTGTATACAAAGGCAAAAAAGATTTTAGCTGATTTGGATGAGACGGTTGTGGAGGTAAAGAGTACGGATGAAGGGTTAAAGGGCGTTGTTGCCGTTGGGGCGAGCAAGTCTTGTTTTTCGTATTTGCCAACGCGTATTAAAGCGTTTCGTGAAACGTATCCGCTTGTAACGTTTCAGCTCCGTGAGGGTGATACGTTTCATATTAGCGAGTTGTTAAAGACGCGTGCGATTGATCTTGCGGTAACGAGGCTGCCTCTTGAAAGCAGCGACCATGAGTTTTCTATGATTCCTCTTCCAAAGGAGTCCTATGTGTTTGTGATTCCAAAATCGTGGTGGCAGTTGGTTTCACAGAAGACGTCTGTTCAGATGAAGGAGATACAAGATTTTCCGCTTTTGTTGCTTCATCGTATTAATGGCAAGGGACAGTTTGAGATGATTGTGAATGAGTGCAAGCGTCACGGGTTTAAGCCGAATGTGATTTTGGAATGCCCAGATGCGTCCATGATTTTATCGCTCGTCGAGTCAGAAGTTGGGGCAACAATCGTTCCAAAGTCGACGCTTTCCGCTATTCCCCAGCTAAATACGGTCGCGCTCTCGATTGAGGATGCCGAAATTGTCTCAGAGTCAGCCGTTATTTGGCTAAAGGATCGCTATTTGTCAAAGAGCGCTCAGCACTTTTTAGAATTGTTTCAACAGGACGTTGTAAAATAATTGTTTGAAAGTTTACGAGTCTTCATATATGCTGTTAACGAAAACCCTTTCAATATCTCACCTCTTTTTTATAGAGCGTTTAGGAGTGAAGTTGATGAAGAATATACGAATTAAACTTGCTGGTTCACCCACTCTAAAAGAAGCTTCTATTCACCAAGATTTCCATTCCATTACCCTTTCAACACAGACCATTCAGCTCGAAAATCTCATCTGCGATCCGCCCGTTCATGGAACGGTATACGGCGCGCTTTTAAATTATAAAGGAGAGCTTGAAGCATTAGGTGATCAGGTACATAATGCGCCGTATCAAAAGCCGCCTGTGGCACCGGTTTTATACATTAAGCCTGTGAATACCTTATCTGGTATGCATCACCCTATTCCACTACCTGCTGATACCACTCATCTTTCTGTGGGAGCGGCTTTGGCTGTCGTTTTTAAGGAGACCGCATCAAACGTTACCGAGCAAAAAGCGCTAGATTACGTGTTAGGTTATACGATCGCCAATGATGTGAGTATTCCGCACGATACGTATTTCCGTCCGGCGATTAAGCAGAAAGCACGGGATGGATTTTGTCCCATGGGTCCTTACATTATGCTAAAAGAGCATGTCAAAGACCCAGATCATCTTGCAGTTCGAGTTTTCGTAAACGGCGAATTAAAGCAGGAAAACACAACGGCAAATCTCATTCGCTCTGTTTCCAAGCTTATTTCTGACGTCTCATCATTTATGACCTTTTACAAAGGCGATGTTTTACTGATCGGGGTTCCAGAGAATAAACCGATTGTTCAAAACGGTGATGTTGTGCGCATTGAACTAGACGGCATTGGGTATTTAGAAAACGTCGTTCAGCTCGAGGAGGTGAAAGGATGAAAAAAGCGCGCGTTGCTTGTAATGGAACGATTCATAACGCTGTTGGAGTAGAAGCAGGATTGCAGCTTCCAAGCGGCCAAATCGTCAAAGAAAATGACGTGATTTTCCTTCCTCCTGTTCAACCTAAAACCGTGTTTGCGCTCGGATTAAACTACGCGGATCATGCGAAGGAGCTGTCCTTTAATGCGCCGACCGAGCCTCTTGTGTTTTTAAAAGGACCGAACACATTTGTTGGGCACAGATCGAAAACGGTTCGTCCGCTTGATGCGACGAATATGCACTATGAATGTGAGCTTGCGGTCGTCATCGGTCGATCAGGAAAACATATTAAAAAAGAAGAGGCCTATGATTATGTTGCGGGCTATACCGTTGCAAATGACTATGCTGTTCGAGATTACCTTGAAAATTATTATCGCCCGAACCTAAAGGTAAAAAACCGTGATACGTGTACTCCCATTGGTCCGTGGCTTGTTGATGCATCAGACGTAGGAGATCCGATGAATTTAAGCTTGCGTACGTTTGTAAATGGAAACGTGACGCAGGAAGGCAACACCCGAGACATGATTTTTGATATCCCAACGCTCATCGAATATTTAAGCAGCTTCATGACCCTAAACGAGCACGATATCATTTTAACAGGCACTCCTGAAGGTCTAGTGGACACGAAGGTTGGAGATGAAGTAACGGTTGAAATTGAAGGAATTGGTCGATTAACAAATTGGATCGTCAGTGAGTAGGAGGAATAGCCATGCCTCATTTTATTTTGGAATATACCGATAACATTAAGCAGGAAGCGCGCATATCACTACTTTTAGAAAAGGTGAATGATCTACTAATTTCAAAGTCTCCCCTTTTCCCTGTCGGTGGCATTCGCTCGCGGGCAATTGAACTTCACGACTATCGCGTTGCTGATGGAAAGGAAGACGATGCGTTCGTTCATGCAACGTTAAAAATTGGCGCTGGGCGTTCAGAAGCTGATAAAAAAAACGTATGTGAGGAGCTGTTTGCCGTCATAAAGGAGCATTTTGCTGAAACGTACGAACGACGCTATCTAGCCCTCTCATTAGAGCTGATTGAATTCAGTGAAGCAGGCACGTACAAGCATAATAATATTCATGGGCGATTTCGGAAATAGTGGTATAACAAAAAAATAGCTGACGAAGAGCTCCATTAGCTATCAAATGATCAGTGAACTGATTTTTATATCGATAAAAAACGAACGTCACTCCCCTATGAAGAGTGACGTTCGCTGTTTGTGATTAGTTTGCAAATGGAATCCATGACATATAGAAATTCACTTTTTTCTTCGTACCTGTATTCACCGTGTAAAATCGATACGAGTAGCCATTCGGAATTTTTGGTGACGTAAAATGAGTTGTTCCATTTTTTGTAGCCGTTACTGTTTTGACCGTTTTCCAGCTGTATTTGCTGTTTTTACGAGTTTGAATGTAAACTTTATAAGAGCCGCTCACAGAACTATTTGACTTAATATACCCGTTTGTTAAGCTAAATGTTTTGACTCTAGAATCATACTTATCTCCATAAGCTTTAGATGTTACATAGTTCGTGAAATATCCACTTCGAGTTAATTGAACTTCAAAACCTGCTGCTTCTGCTTTACTTGGAGTTGCAAGACCAGTAGCAGAAACACCACCGACTAATAGAGCTACGCTCATTGCTGTTGATAATAACATTTTCTTCATGATGAGAACCTCGCTTATGTAATTGGTATGATGAACTTTCAATTTATAGCCATCTACTAGTATATCAGTGCTCACCACAAATGGAATGAGCCATAAATAGCAAATTAACTAGTTCTATAGTAAGGTCTTTTACATATGCGTTACTTCAACCACTCAACAATCCAAACAATCGCATACATTGGAACAGCGACGATGAGCCCCCCTGCTATTAAATAGCTAAGCGACCGAATAATAAAGAAAAACCAATCACGAATTGCCCCTGCCAAATCATCAATAAATTGTAGCATTGCAAAACCTCCCTTTTCAATAGCTAAGCAATGGTGTATTTAAATATGAGCTCACCGTTTGGATCACGTTCGTTGATAAACGTAAAACCGATCTTGGTGTACAAGTGATAGGCTTGTCTATTTTCTTCAATAATGCTTAAGTAAACGACGTTAACCCCGTACTCTTTTGACACATGGTCAATGAGTTGCTTCATGGCTGTCTTCCCGTACCCTTTGCCCTGGTATTTTTCATCAATCATAATGCGATCAATCCACGTGTCACAAGAATCACCAAAGGAACCGTACATAGCAAATCCGATGATGATATCATCGTTATAAATAGCGACCGGCTGCCACTCAGAGTATGTACTGGCTTCTTGTAGACACTGATCCACCGTTTCGATAAAGTGCTCTTGTTCACGCTTAATTTTTATGTTTCGAACAAGAAGTTCGTTTGTGTCATCGATTGATCTAAAATGAATGTTTGCCATTTTTGTTGACCTCCACTACCTATAAAAGGAATTCACTTCCATCACTATTTTCAACCAACTTACCATATAATCCATTATTTGTTAATAGGGATTTATTCGTGTACAGGTCTGTACTATTTTTCTAAACATCTGTTCCTGTTGTGGTAAAATTAGTAAAAAACAGTGAATAGGGTCATTGGAGGAAATACATATGGTCGTAACGATTAAAACGTATCAAGAAAGAAACGAAGATCAGTTGATGGAATTGCTACAGGCATGCTTTGAGGAAAAAAGTGTACGTAGTCTGATGAATCGTGCGCATGATGTGTACGCAGCTATGGTCGGTACAGAGCTCGCCGGAATTGTATTCTCATGGTCAAATAGCTTTCACCCATTTTGCACATACATACGAATTTTATGTCACCCCTGTTATCGACATTTACAGGTAGAGGAGAAATTAGTAGAGAAGGCTCTAGACAATCGAAAAGACTCACTTCCCCTTCAGACGTCGATTTGGGAAACGTCTGTTAGCTTGAAAGAGCTGTATACGAAAAAAGGATTCAAAGAAATTAGACGAACGTACATGACGACGTTAAAGGTCGCTCATGTAGTAGAACATCCTTTTGATCGTTCTGAAAATGCTGAACTAAAAACCCTTGCTGATATAGAAGCAAATAAGCATTTAACAGATGAATTAGCGGGTCTTGTGAAGCGCCATTACGAAGAGACACACCTTGACAATCCGGTTGCTCACTTTTCAGTAAGTGAATGGAAAGACATGATTTTTGCTGACGATGTGATGAAAAACGGAAGTTATGTTCTGGTCGATCAAAGCGAACGTCATATCGCGGCGTATTCGTTTCTCCATGAAGGCTCGCAGGAAAACTTTGTGGAATTAGGGTGGTTTGGTGCGTCAGACGACGAGGCGCTCATTCTCCCAATCATACAGCAACAAATTTTAGATTCGCTCAACAATGGAATAGAATTAATTACGGGAGAGTTTGATACGACAAGCACCTATGCAATGAACGTATTAAAGCATTTCCCATTTGCGCCAAGTCCGACTTGGATCACCTATCGGTTAACATAGAGACTATCACAAAAAGGTGCTTTTAAAGCACCTTTTGCACCTAATATACGGTTAAGTTTTCGTGACAACCTTCCTTCATTTTTTCAAGTTCGAGTAGCCACGCTTTTCGTTGCAGTCCTCCCGCATACCCACCAAGTTCACCGTTTGAAGTAATGACTCTATGACAAGGAATGAGAATAGCAATTTGATTCGTTCCGTTTGCGCGTGCTACGGCACGGTAGGCTTTTGGATTGCCTGCTTGAATGGCTAATTCCTTGTAGCTAATCGTTTTGCCAGGGGGAATTTCACGTAGCAGTCGCCAAACGTTTTTCTGAAAGCTTAATCCAATTTTATCAGTGAGCGGAATGTCAAAAGAAGAGCGCTCGCCTTCAAAATATTCCCCAAGCTGCTGTTCAAGCTCCTCAAGAAGTTCATTTGTACCTGGAACGATTGCGACAGACAATTTGACACGCATTCGTTCAATTTCTTTTTCAAGGCCTCTTCGATCCACAAATTCCAATAAATAAAGCTCATGCTCATCTGCAATCGCAATCATTGAGCCTAACGCTGTTTCCATCCATTTGGCTGTTAACAGCGTAATGTTTTTGTTTTTTTTCGGGACATCGCCCATAATTCGCGTAAAAGCATCGCGAAATCCGTTGCTTGATTCGAATCCACTGTCCATTTGCGTATAGATGAGCGGCTTACCGTTTCGGATGTGCTGAAAGGCTGTACCGAGACGTCTCGCTCTTGCATACTCAATAAACGTCATACCAAATTGCTTTTTAAATTGGCGTCTCGCTGTATTGGCGCTAATAGCTAGATCATCAAAGTCCTTGTCACTCCATTTTCGCTGTGGATTTTCTTCAATGGCCTCTACTAGTTTTTTCACTTCAGGTGATAAGGTGCTCGGCGTATTCAGCGGCTGACATCTCTTACAAGGTCTATATGAGGCAAGCGCTGCCTCCTTCGCTGTTCGGAAAAATTCGCAGTTTTCTTTTTTCGGCTTTTTCGCGGGACATGTTGGTCGGCAAAAGATGCCGGTTGTCTTCACCCCGACAAAAAATGTACCTTCGTAGCTTGAATTACGCTCAATAAGCATTTGATAAAACGTATCCACTTCTTTTTGGTCACGAATCATACGGTGGTCCTCCTACGCTCTTTTCTAATCTTCTATTATCGCCATCATACCAAACTCATCACAGTAAAAAACCAAAAAAATTAACACCAATTTTTCTTCAAAAAAAAAAAGATAGAGGAAATGTCCTCTATCTCCTTAGAACTTATTTTTGCAGCGCCTCATACACAGCCGTCACGACGCTACCATATTTCCCGGTTCCAAACGCGTCTCCGGCAAATTTGTTCGAATCCACCTTCGGATCAACAAGTGGAGAATGCTTTTTATTGGTAAGTAGCACAATCCCGAGATTTTCCTCGCGGTCGATAACGGTCAGCGTTCCAACCCAGCCCGTATGACCAACAACGTTCTCACTCGCATATGGACCAAACATCCACTCCATGCTCGCGTCTCCGTTCCGTCTCCAACCTAATCCATACGTAGGATTTAGTTCTGATGGCTGAACAAATTCATCAATTGTCGCTTTGTCAAACAGCTTCACGTTTCCATATCCGCCGTTATTCAGCATAACTTGCAGGAGAACGGCTAAGTCGTTTGTATTTGAAAATAATCCCGCATGACCGGACACCCCGCCCATTGAGTAAAAGGCTTTCTCATCATGAACTTCTCCTTGTAGGGTATATGTACGAACGTTCGGGAAGTTAATGACTCCATCACGCGTATTCCCCATTAATTCGGTTGCGGCAAAATCACGAGGCTTAAATCCCTTTTGAAGAGGGTTAAACATCGTATGCTTCAGCCCTAGCGGCTTATAGATATGATTTTCTACGTACCGATCAAGCTGTTCACCCGTAATGTTCTCAATAATATAGCCAAGCAGCATATAATCGACGTCACTATAGATGTTTTTCGTTCCAGGTTCATATTGAAGCGGTGTTTTGGAGATCAGTTGAAGCGTTTTACCACGCTCTTGGGAATAAAGTGCTCCTCCACCTGCAGTTGGTTTAAAATATTGAGGATCTGGTGGGAAACCCGCGCTGTGATGAAGGATATCAATGATGCGAAGCGTATCTTTTCCTTTAATTTGGTCACCAGGCTGGTCATGAAATTCCGGAATGTAGTCTTGTACACGAGCATTTAAATTAATCTTTTTCTCACTTACAAGCTTTTGAAGGGCAAAATTGACCGCATACATTTTCGTATTGGACGCAAGATCAAACATCGTATCGGTTTTCATTTTTTGAGGGTGCTTCAGCGGTGTTAAGCCGTCATATTTTTTGGCGTAGCCATAGGCGGTGTTTTTGACGATTTTGCCGTCTTTTACAATAAGAAGAACAGCACCAGGAAACCCATTTTTTACGTCTTCCTCAATAAGCTGATCAACTTTTTTTAGTTTTTCGGATGAAAACCCAACGTCTTCAGGATGATTTGTCTTTTTCAAAGTGGGATACCTCACTTGCTTACCATGGTTTGGATGATGATCTTTCGATGCGACAACCGATGTACCTGATGCTGACACGGTTACCGCACCTGAAAATAGCAGTGATAATGATAAAGCTGATGAAATAACAGTAGAACGCTTCATAACAAAATCCCCCTCTTCCTTAACGGAATCTTCTATTCTAGTAATCTTCCTATTTTTATTGTAAGCGATTCGATAGTCGAAATATATTCGATAGAAGACCTATTAATAAATTGGAAGGAAGAGGAATTTGTGTGTCATAAGGCATGTGAACCAATATAACAAATATGTCTAAATACTCAGATAATTATTTTTTATAACGCAAAAAGCTTTTTAAATTTTGCAAAGGCTGGCGGTGTAGTGACAGCTGAAAAGTGTGTATAAAGAAGCTCTTTTGCTTCTTTTTTTGTACCACGAAACGTTTCTACTCTGTTTTTTTGCACCCAGTGTGTCATTGTTTCAAATGACGTGCTACTCCAGCTCTTCTTTTCCACTAGCTCATTGTGTTTTTCTTTAATACCTGAAACGACAATATCTATGTTTCCTTGAAGCTCCACTAACGCTTGATCAAAAGGTTTCTTCTTCTCTTTTTCTCTTATTTCCGCTTGTGTGCGAAGCAACCTTGTGTCAATGCCTTCATTAGCTTCAATAATTTCAAAAAGCTGAAGCGCTTCTTTTGAGAGATTTCCATTCTCATAACGCTTTCTTAGTGAATCTTCGCTTCCAAGAAGGACTTGAACGAGTGGGAAAAGCTCTTTTGAAATAAGAACGGACTTCTTTTTCAGAAACTTTCCGTAGGCGGCAACCCCGTCTGCTGCAAATTTCGTTCTCCACGTCCACGGATCATTTGGTTCATCCGTGTACCAACACTCTCGATTTGTTATGCTTTGTAAGGACGGAAACTCTGGAAAAAGTGGAGCAAGCGGTAAGAAACCGAGTTCGCTTACTACTTGTTTTGCCTCTTCATACGTATTAATTAAGTTATCGTTCATTTCGTTGTCTCCTTCATTCGTATATAACAAATATTTCGGGAGATGTTTGATAAATCCTCTTTATTCACGAATGTTCGTTCGTATTATTTTTAGAGCGTTTATAGCGAGCAAGATACGGAAAGAACAGCGTGATAAGTACAAGATAAAGAAAAATAGAAATGATCTGGTAGCCAATGGAGAGATGATAGCGATCAAGGAAAAAAATAATACTCGTCATGGGAATCGAGATAAATAAGCCCATCAGTAATCGGGTCCATACTGTAATCGTATGTTCTGTTCCACAATTTTTGCATGTTAACGGTGAGTATAGAAATGCGCTAGCTTTACATACTTCTTTCCACGAAAATGATTGTCCACAGCACGTACATTTTTGCATATTTTCCCACTCCTTATTTAAGTAACTCTGTAAAACCATACCCGTTCATCATCGTAATAGTGCTCTGTTTCTTGAAAGCCGATGGATTTATAAAGACGCGTCGCTTTTTGATTATCATCATACACCGTTAAACGAATTTCTTCGCACAGTGGAAAGCTAGTTCGTATCCATTCGATAAGCGCTAAGATAGCTACCTTTCCGTATCCTTTTCCTTGGTAAGCGGAATCAATCAAAAACCCGTTAATCCAATACATGTTTGTACTACCTGGTTCATACGCATGCATCACAAACCCTACCATCTTTTCTTTATTATAAATTGCAAATGGAACGTAAGTGATGTGATCACCGTCAGGCTTTACATATGTTTTTGCAAGAGAGACGGCGACGCTAGGAACGAAGCCTTGCTGCCCCTTCTCTACTTGAAGTGCAATTGCGTCTTCCCAATTTTGTCTCGTAATTGATTTTAGCTTAATATTCATCGTTAAGGCCCTCCGTTAAAAAAGAACTGAATAACCTCTCTTCTAGTTTATACGAATAAACAGGGTAGAAGTTTCATAAATGGATGAAAAAGGGAAAAAAGCATCATATTTGTACATGTCATTATGATGAATGGTGTACGCTATGGAAGTAAAATTGAAAGGTTGTGTAAAAATGAAGTTATCAGGAAATACGATTTTAATTACGGGCGGTGCCTCAGGGATTGGCCTTGCATTCGCAGAGCAGTTTCTAACGCGTGACAATACGGTTATTATCGTCGGAAGACGTGCAGAAAAATTGGCAGAGGCGAAAGAGAAATTCCCTTCTCTTCACACACGTGTTGCCGATGTTTCCAAAGAGGCAGAGCGAATAGAACTCATCCGCTCTGTGACAGAGGAATTTCCAGGTTTTAATGTCCTTGTGAACAATGCAGGTATTCAACAGCGCGTAAACCTTCTGCATGCTAAAAATGATTGGTCCTACTATCAGAAGGAACTGGCTATTAATATTGAAGGACCGGTGCATTTGTCCATGCTTTGCGTGCCACATTTTAAAGAAAAAGAACACGCGGTCATTATGAACGTCACGTCAGGTTTAGCAATTCAGCCAGGCGTTTGGGTACCTATCTATAGCGCGACAAAAGCAGCGATGCACTCCTTCTCTCTAACACTTCGTGAGCAGTTGGCAGAGACGAGTGTGGAAGTGATTGAAGTCCTTCCCCCTGCCGTAAACACGGACTTGGGTGGTGTTGGTCTTCATACGTTCGGAGCCTCGCTCGATGATTTTACAAAAGGAATTTTTGCAGGGCTCGAAGCACAGAAACTAGAAATAGGCTACGGCGGAACGGAAGAACGTCTTCATGCTTCAAAAGACGAGACAGAACAAGGAATGAAAACCGCATGGAACAACTTTTTATCGAAAAACCCTGATTTTTAATACGTCTACGATCAAAGCTAAAAGCCAACTTGTGTTAAAATTAACCATAAGTTGGCTTTTTATTTTGGAATGAAAGGTGTACAGACAATGTCAAAATTTATCGTAAATGTCGTTCAACAACGAGCAAGTTCTTATGAGATAGGCGTCACGCTTGGGAAAGCTATTAAAAATTCACCGCTTTTTGCGACGTTTGCCTCCGTCACAAAATCCGCTATTACTCTATCAGAAATGGAAGCCGTCTTTAAAAGCTTCTCTCCTCAACTCATTGATGAGCTAAAAGGAATAGCGGACGGCCTGGAGATCCCATATGAGCAAGCGGCCGCGCTTTTTAGCGGTTATGACGTTCCGACTCTTCCCGAAATGGGCTGCTCTGCATTCGTAAACAGCCTCTATTATATGCGAAATTACGATTTTTCACCCCAACTATACGACGGGATTTTTTCCCTGATCCAACCAGACCAAGGTTACGCATCATGTGGCTATAACCTTCAGCTGATTGGTCGACATGAAGGAGTAAACGAACACGGATTAGCCATTGGTCTTCATTTCGTAAACAATAAGGAAACACAGCAAGGAATAGCGGCGTGGACGAGTGTAAGAATGGTGCTAGAACAATGCCGTTCAACAGATGAGGCGATTAGGCTACTAAAAGAAATACCTCATTCCACGTGCTACAATTTTTCTGTCGGTGATCAAAATGGGCATACGGCTGCCGTTGAGGCAAGCCCTTCCCTCGTCATGGCGCGCGAAGGAGTACCGATTCTTTCCTGTGTAAATCACTTTCAGCAAGAAGAGATGAGCAGCAAAAATCGTCAAGCTACGCAAGGATCAACAAAACGAAACGGATATATTCATAGTTTAGGAAATAACCAATCGTTTAAAGAATTATTTCACGCATTTAGCGACGAGGATTCACCTTTGTTTTACACGGATTATGAGCAATTATTTGGTACGATGCATACATTTGGTTATTCATTTCGTGATCAGCAAATCATCACAGCGCTTGCACGAGGAAAAGCGACACCCTTTTCGTTCCGCGAATGGGTAGACGGACATGATCTAGATGCGACGTTTTTTGAAGGAATGATTAAGTAGATTTATAGAAAGCATGGAAAGAAAAAGACGCTGCTGATGTTCAACATCAATAGCGTTTTTTCTATCATTGCGATTGTGGATACCTTCTGATCTGGGGTTATCCTGAGGAATTCCTCACCACCTAGTTAAAATGGTTACTTTCGGCCAAATTTCCGACCAATTTTTCTGTTTAACTCGGTTTTCATAAAGCTGTAGCCTGTTTTTATCTTTTTTAAAGTAAGAAGTAGGTGCAAGCGTCATTGTCAAAAGGTCTTCCACTCCACAGGGGGCCGCAAGCTTAATCTCCCCTCCCTCATCTAACGTTACGCCAAAAGCCGTAGCGGTTTCAGGAAATTTTGAAATGGCATCTACAGTCGATGTGTAAGGCGCAAGACCATTCACCGTATGCATTCGTGCTTCGTTTTTCACAGACCATGGTATAGAGGGATTGATTTCTCGCAAACGTTGTTCGAGCTCCTTTTCGAATGCTTCGTCAATTTCTTCTGGGTCAAAATACACGACATCAACGTCTGGCATTGGTGTTCGCTCCTCGTAATCATGCAACGTATCCCACACTTTGGAGCGGATGAAACCAGCGCACACCCACCAGTCAGGAAGATTTAATGCCGCAGCTCCCCGTAGAATCTCCATCATCCACTCGTCCTCTTTAATAAGATTCGTAATGTCCTGCCTCGTTCTTAGCATTAAAACTCTCCTCCGTTACACGATAAATGACCATTTTATATCGTCCCCAGTCTTTAGATAGCTCGTCCAAATGAACGACTTTCCAAGGATTAAAAATTGTTTGGCCATTTTTGTTAAAAAACAACTGATTTCCAAAGCAATAAGAAGCATGCTGAATCGTTCCATGATCATCTAAAAAAGTAATGACGTCTCCTTCTTGAAACGTTTCTGTATGTATTTGTTCGTAGCCTGCCATCTGTAGGCCGCATCGTAACGTTTCTTGATGAACCCACTCCGTTAAGATCCATTCTTGCTTGGTAACGGCAAATAGAACGGTCGATAAGCAGTTACTCCCACTGTCTGCTGGGAATGTATTCACGTATTTTCCTAGAGATGGATGAATAGTGTCAGGAGCTAGCTGACTGCTGTCGCTCTCCCATTCTTTTGCGTATAAACGCAGTACTTCTTTTCTTGTTTCTGTTGATAGTTCTTGCCACATATAGGCTTGAACAACGACAACCTTTGATTCAATCCCTGCTAGATAATGAATGGGTACTTCCTCTTTATTTGGAAAACTAGCGAGGGGGAAAATTAGCCCACGCTGCAATTCGTATTGCCTTGCAAACAGCTGTTTTTTCTTTTGATTCGTCAGTTTAGTGACCCACTCTGGTTGGGCAACAATGACATACTCATAGTCATCTTTAATGCTCCAATACTCATAGCTGTTCACTAATTGGATATTTTGATAGGAGGAGTGCTGCTGAAATTCCTTTTTCGGTAATACAAGCACAGACTGCAAGTAGTCTTGAAATAAGGTTAAGTCATCTTCATAAATAAAAAACAAATCGACCGTCGGTACATAGTTTTTTATCCATGATTGTAACACGTCTTCTGTCGGTTGAATGGTTATTTTCATTGTATCCCACCTGTTCATAATTTCCACTCAAACCACCGCCCGTGACCTTCTGTTTGGAGAATGTATGTCATATCTGTCTCATAACACTTACAAAAGCTCTTAAATAATGAAAACGCTTCTCGTGTGTTAGCAACGTCGCGTGTAAGACTTGGATACACCGCTTTTAGCGGATGATCTATTCCTTGCAACAGCAAATAATGTACAGCGCCCAGAAAAAGGTTCGGGATGGGCTGTCCTGACCTACAGTAGGAGGCAAGCTGTAGTAACTCATCGTCTTTGGCAATTTGACGAGAAAGCGTTTGATAAAGTGCACTTGATCCTTTACACTCTGCTTCTGCAAATGTTTGAAACGTTTGTCTTAGCCGTTCAAGTTCCTCCGTAGTAGCACTCATATCTTTTACTCCCCCTTCTAATCCACGTTCTTCTATTATACTATCGACGGAAAATTCGTTCAATCAAACTTGAATTATATGGTAAAATGAAGGGCGTTATTTTATACATAATTTGGATGGGATCGTATGATTAAAAGACGGTACGGAGATCGTGCTGATTGGCAACGCATCTTAGAAAGACGATATGTCCAAGAATATATTGACACAGAAGCGTTTACAGGATACGTGACGTTGCTTCATATGGTAAAGGCAGCGAATACGCTGACCGTTCCGTACGGCGAGGAGCAGATTAAAATTGTTGATGATGGCTACATGTGGCTTCAACAATTTCCACAGGGTCAGAATCACACCATTACGACTACTTTTAACGAACGAGGCGAATTTGTGCAGTCTTACATCGATATATGCAAGGACAGCTCTGTGGAAAATGGTATTCCTTACTGGGATGATCTTTTCTTAGACGTCGTCATGCTTGCATCCGGAACGATTGTTGAGGTTGACATTGAGGAACTTGAGCGAGGTATTATTGATCAACCTCTTTATGATTTAGCCTGGAAAGAACAATAGGCCATTTTACATGCTCTACAGCATCAACAGCTACCATCCCTTCAACTAGTAAACCAACATCTGAATGACTTAAAACCGAAATTGACATAAAACGAGCGAGGATCGTTTTAGAAGTGATCCTCGCTCGTCATAATAAGCCACTCTTTTGCTTAGGACAGCCATTCTGGACGACACGACCCTCTTGGAACAAGAACCGTTTTATATTCACCAGGTGTTTCAGACATTTGAACTTGGTCTGTTACCCCTCGGTAAATGCCACATGGCGTTTCAGCTGTAAACAGATCTGGCGCAACAAATTCATGCTCTTCTGTTTTACCTGCCGTTTGTGCTACATACTGTTTATCAAAAATCCCCATTGACATAATCCATAATGAAACTCGATCCAATGAGATGCTCACACGATAGCTTCCACCTTCTCGAGCACGTCGCTCAAGCGCAACGAGTGCGCCTACTTCAAGCAGCCACGAAATGGCATAATCATTCACGATAGAGATTGGTGGTAACTTCGGATTATCGGAAGAACCTTCTAATGCCATCACCCCTGTCACACACCCTGCCGTTTGATCAAATCCATTTCGATTTGCCCACGGCCCTTCTGTTCCGTGGAGATTAACCGTACAGTGAATGATGCCTGGTCGAATTTGCGCCGCGTCTTCAGCTGTTAGACTGTATTGTTCCAGAAAACCGTAGCGTCGATTGGCAAAGAAAATGTCTGCATCAGCAAGCAGATCGTTCATTTTTTGTTTTCCTTCAACGTTATTAAGATCAAGAGTTGTCGAGCGCATTCCGACATTAGACGTGTAATATACCATGTCGTGCTCCCAATCGGTCGGTCTCCATACGTTCAATACATCTGCACCGTGCAACGCAAGTGCTCGACCCATTCCAGCACCTGCAATAACATGTCCAAGACCTAAAGCACGGATTCCATCAAGCGGAGATTCTGCACCATCTGGAATCGGTTCAGGATCGCTTTCTCCAATTTTTTCAATCTGAATGAGCGGAAGTTTTGAAATGACGTCATACACAGGCTCTTTCATAAATTCTTCTAATGTGCGAACCACAGGCATAATAACTCCGCGCTCGGAAGCTGTTTTTTCAAGTTCAGCTGAGTCCCATTGCATAATAGCATGAGCCACGGCTGATTTATCTTCCGTGCAGTTTAACAGTTTTAACGCTTCGTTTTTAGATCGAGGATATGGATTTAGTGGCATAACCCACTTTCCGTCCCGCGTTTTATAAAAGGTAAAGTTTAACGGATTATATGGATCATTCGCTTTTCCTGGCGCATAACCATTTATTCGCTCCCACTTTTTATCATAGAAAGGTGATAGACGTCGAAGCGCTTTACGTAGGTCCATATGAATGTCTTGTCCTTTTCCACCTTTTCCTCTCCACAGTTTAGCAACGGCAACGGATTTGGCCACTAAGGCAATTCCTGCTGCTGATGCAAGGCGAAGCGTACTGGGTGCAATCGGATCTTTTCCGTAAAAGGAAATGTTTCCTCCAGCATCCTCTGGAGATAACCCGACATCCGCTAGTACTTTTTCAAGCTCTTTATAGATGTCAAAGCCGTCGTCCTCTTTAATAGGGTTATGGTAGGCGTCATTCAACATATCTGTTAATTCTCTATTGCTCATCGTTGCATTCCCCTTTCGGCTGTACTGAATTAGAATGATGACTATTTGTTTCTATATACAGGTTACCCGTTTCAAAGGAGCTATTATTGCATTTTCTAGAAAAATTTTGTGGGATCATCAATGTTTAATAGACAATAAGGATGGCATGGATAATGTGGGAAGGATTTTAGTCCATATTTTTTTGGAGTTTACCTTCAATTATGATAAAAATAAACTAGTAGAACATTTATTCGATTGAGGAGAATGTGATGATATGAGTAAAAAACGAAATGTGGTATTATTTATTGCTTCGAGTTTAGACGGGTATATTGCGACAAAAGATGAGTCTCTAGACTGGCTTTATGATGTCGAAGGAGAGGGAGATAACGGCTATTCAGAATTTTATAGTACCGTAGATACGGTTGTAATGGGTAAAAAAACGTACGACTGGATTATGAATCAAGACTTCAAGGAGTTCCCATACGAAAACAAAGCATGTTATGTGTTTACAAGGTCTTCTACGGAAAATACTAAGAATGTAACGTTTATAAATGAAGATCTTACTACTTTCGCCGACAAACTAAAAAGGCAAGATGGGAAAAACATATGGATTGTTGGTGGAGGAGAATTACTTCATTTCTTTCTAAAAGAAAACTTAGTGGATGAACTTATTATTACAGTTGCTCCAGCTATACTCGGAAAAGGTATTCCATTATTTAAAGAGGGAGATTATCAATTAAACCTCTCGTTAAAGACCATGAGAAACTTCAACCAATTTGTTGAGTTGCATTATGAAGTTCAAAAATAAAGAAAACGTCTAAAATATGCAAAAACCACGCTTACGAAGGCGTGGTTTTTGCTAGTTATTTAAGTACTGATCCCAATCATAGTCCTTTATTTTATAAAAGTTGCCTTGCTCATCCCGTTCATAGGCGCAAAGCGGCGGATCATGAAAAAAATCCAATATGGTATCATCCATATTGAGTACAACCCCGAGTGAGACGATTTGGAAATTGTTGTGGTCAGCTAGGTAATCATCATCCTCATAGCCGCTTAAAAGAGACCATCCTGAATCCCCTTCTTCGTGAGGCTCATCGCGAAGCATAAAGTTTACTTCTCTTCGATCTAGTACGTCTTTACTTACCGTGACAAGCGTATCAAAATAAAAGTCCCATTTTTCATTTGCGGGGTCATCGTGCTCTGTGCTGCAAATATGCTCTCGATTAAACGTAATGACAGTATTCGGTGCGATGTCTAAATGATACGGTTCGTTATCAAGCCTACCAATAAAATGGGTTCCTTCGATTGATGTAATTTCAACCCACATCCGTTCTGCTCGCATCCCATCTTCACTTGGTTCTTTGGTAACGAAAATTAATTTCACAAGATCTCCTACGCTGAGCTGACGAATTACCTCTTCACTCGGAATGTAAAAGGTATACGGTGCTTTTTTGTTTGCTTCTCGTGCATTGTCTAAAAACCAGTTCATATTGACTCACCTCTTTTTCTTATTAATTTTATTAGGAGACTGGCGCAAAATTTTTTGGAACATGATAGGCTTGTTCTTTTCAAAACAACGCAAAACCTCTTCACCAAATATGGTAATACTTCGTTCCCACGGATGACCTAAAAATCCCCACTTAAAATCTTTTTCGATGAAGAAATAATAGTCCCCGTCCGGAAAGATGGGAACTATCCACTCTCCCCATTCATCTCGTTCAAGGGGTAGATGGGAATTTAACCAATAGCACTCATGCTGCCAATCTAAGGCATATATATATTCGTCAGGATCTGTTAGCTTCTGAAAGACGGTTAGTGATTTCTCTTCTAAATCTTCATAAGCTCCTTCCCCCATCGTTCCTTCAAAATAGCCTGAAACATCATATGTTATAAAAGGACGGGGTACCTTCAAGCCTGGAAATCGACGTATACTAGGACTAAATTTCAGCATTTTATCAATGACTTCCCAAACAACATCCTGCTCCTGTTCAGTGAAGGGAATCCAATTATCCATTCGCTCATTCCTCTCATTTCAGTTAGAAATTTTCCATTAAAAAGCAGATATCAAAAAACGGACATACTCCTAAACGAATATGTCCGTTTTTTTACTCTTGCCTACTATAAGAAACCAACTTCCCCACCATTTCTACTGGTCGAACGTCGATCTCCACCAGCTCCCTCATCGTCTTCCAAACGAATTCATATGTACCGCGTTTCGGTTCGCTAAATTCGGCTCCACTACCCGTCCCAAGTTCTCCTCCTAGTATGCAACTAACAAAATAATACTGCACACTACCATTACTTGTGTAGATAAGGCAATCACTTACTTCAACGTGAACACCAAGCTCTTCATACGCTTCTCTTTTCGCTGCTTCTTGGGGAGTTTCGCCTTGTTCAATTCCCCCGCCTGGAAAAACGTAATACAGCTCATGATTCTTCACCCGTTTTATGAGAAGAATTCTTTCATTTTCTCGGATGATTACGCCGGCTCTGTCTCGCCTCATTAAATTAAGCCTCGCTTTCTGATCGATCGCTCAGTTTCTATGTATGATTTACATGCTGCGAGACTACTAGATAGAGCGCTTACAAGTTTTGCGATAAGCGAATCATGTCACAGCACTGAATGCCATCCTCAAAAATTTCTTGGTCGTAATGACGCAAATAAAAATCCCGATCAATCCCTGTTATACGGAATCCGCATTTTTGATAAAGCGCAAGCTGCCCAATACTAGAGTTTCCTGTGCCAATTTCCATTCGTTTATAGTTATCTACTTTTGCCGTTTCAATCGCATGCTTCACAAGCTGTGCGCCAAAACCTTTGCTTTGATGATCGCGCGCAACGGCGACATTCACAAGTTCAACCGTTTCAGGTCTTGTTGGTAGTAGCACGTACACTCCTACTACTTCTCCCTCGTATTCCCCAACAAAGCATTTTCCAAGCTCCAAATATTCTCGAACGATCTTTTCAGAAGGATCAGCTAGTAAAAGTAAATTCATAGGTGATGGTTCTTCTGCTGTTAAAGGTCTAATAATCATACTACCCCTCCGTTGTTATTTTTCTATATTGTACGATATTTCACATTATTTTGCACCGGAATGGTTACGTAATTTCATATTTTAGGAAAAAAAGCACCGGATCGCTCTTATTTATTCTCTTCCGCTTGCAGAAAATCGGCTAGAGAATAATAGATTGCTCCCATCATCCCTACATCGTTTCTAAAAATGTTTTCACCTGTTTTGGAGATCGTAACTGGATGATCTGCTTGTGCTGAAGTTGCTGAAGCTTCTTCAAAATACCGGGACGTTTTTCTTTTGGATACGACCATACCCATTTTAAAAATCCTATATCAAAGCGTTCTTCGCACCCTTCACCCATATCAGGTCTCCTTCGGTTACGATAGGTAATCATTCGTTTTAGCGCACGATATGTACAAACCGTGCGCGGAATGTCTAGGAAAATAATTGTATCCGCAGCCTCAAGGCGAATGTCCATCGTTCCGCTATAATTTCCATCAATAATCCATGCTGACTTTTGCACTAATGATTCCTGCACTTTTTGCTGCTCGTCCTTCTCCACTCCAACCCAATTCGGCTTCCAAAAGAGCGCATCGAGATGATAAACGGGAATGTTTAATTTTTCTCCAAGCTCCCTTGCGAGCGTAGACTTTCCTGAACCACCTGATCCAATTAACATAATTCGCTTCATCTATTTAACGCCTCTTCCAACTTGGATTTTTTACCATATTGATAGTATAGCATTTTAGATGAAAATAAAAAAACAGACTCCTTATCAAAAGAAATCTGTTTCTCTTTTACTTCAATTCTCCCACAAACCAAATTTCATTTTCCTCTGTGCCGTCTTCGTCTATTATCATTTCCGTTACACCGGATACATTGAAATAGCTCGGGATGAGTAGGTTTTTCTCTGTTTGAAGGTTTCGGCTTTTAGGTAGAGGCACCCATTTCTGATCGTCGCTGTTTCGGTCAAAAAATCGCGTAAAATAATCATCACCTTTAAAAACAATGATTTGCGAACCCCATAATTCAGGGCTTGTAATCAGTGCCACCACTCGGTAATTCTTTGATGGCTTTAGTCGAACTAAGTGCTCTGCTTGATCTACTAGCGCTTGTATGCACGCTCTCTTTGCTTTTTCGGGTGTTTGGGGAGAATCAATAAATGCTTGTGAAGCAGGAAGGTGTAAGTGCCAATACCCATGATAAAAATCTGTCGGAAATGTCTCTGTATACGCCTTAATTCTCTCTAGCAGTATAGTTGTTTTGCGGTTTATGCCCCGCATTTTCTTTTCTCTCATCTTTATCCTCATTTCATCTGATCGTTATCTTTCATCACAAATCTTGGAACAATCCCAATGTAGACGAGTTCACCGACAAGCTCGACGATCGTTTGCGTCACGATGACTGCTCCAGCTATTGTCGACCATTTGTCTGGTAGTGCTAGTGCGAGCGGTAGTACAACAAGTGAGTTTCTCGTTGCGGTACTAAAAATTAATGCTCGACCTGCACCTACGTCTAATTTGAATATCCGTACAAGAAGCCGCGATAAAAAAGGCATGATCACTAAAAACAAAACATAAATGGGTATGACGTGGACGATGATGTAAAAATCGCTGTATACTTTATGAATTTGTGAAGCCACAACGGCGATTAATACAAGTGCCATAAATGGTACCGGGAGCCATGCAGTAAAGTCTAAAACCTTGTTTCCTGCGGCTGCCTTTTTCACCCATAGCTGTGTGAGAACGGCTACGGCGAGCGGTGCTACGATTAAAACGAGAAACGCTTCGACAAAAGGTGCTACTTGCACAATTCCGACCATTTTCTCGCCAATAAACAACCATAAATAAACGGGCAATAAAAGCATTTGAACAACAAATAAAATAGGCGTTGAGGCAAGCATTAATTTCTCATTTCCTTTTCCAAGCTGAGTAAAGACGATGACGTAGTCAATACATGGAGTGAGTAGCACGAGGCATACGCCTACTAAAACAGGCGGAGTTTGCGAAAAAATACTCGTTAACACCCACACGATAATTGGAACGAGTAGGAAGTTTCCAATGAGCAAAGCCGCAATAAATTTTACGTTTGACATTGCCTCACGCAGTTTTAAAAACGGTATTTGCGCAAACATGCCGTACATTAAAATGGCAATGAGCGGTGAAATCGTCCAATGCAGGCTTTCACCGAATGGCTTGCTGGAGAGTCCCATAATGGCTCCAATAATTAGTGCAACACCGTAAACCCAAATTTGATTATTCTCTAAGCGCTCTCTAGATGTAATCATGGATAACTATATCCCTCATTTCAAATCTCTTTAACACATTCATGCGCTTTTCTTCTTCATTGTAGCTGACTTTTCTCCAGCCTCGAGGCTACTTTTCCTGATAAGCAGCGTCAAGCGCTTTTTTCAGCTCGTCTGGATGCCTTGTGCCGATCACGATCGTATGATGCTGAAATTGTACTTCTATTCCGCTTTTCCCACTCATATTGTAGGCTATTTCGTTCTGAAGATTAAATCGAATTCCCCACCCACCAAATCGCTTTAACGGACTATAGGTGATGGCTTTATAAGATGTGATCTCTGAAAACAAAAAAACTTTATACTGACCGTGAAACGGGACGTATCGTATATAAAGACCATCATCACGAACTTCAGTGACCAACTTCAGAAGGCCAAGAAAAACGACGGGAAAGATAATCCCAAAAACAACCCATAGAATGATCAACGTGCCATCAGAAGCGGGATTTGTGCCAACTTTATTTCCAAAGAATACTTGCTGAATAAAGGCATACCACATCAACAAGGCAACCGCGAGCATCGGTACCCATAACAAAAGCGTTCGAGGACGCTGAATTTCTCGGTAACGTACGTTTGCTTTTTTGCTCACGTAAATTCCTCCTCTTTTTTAATTCATCTTCTATTATACGTGATGATAATGTGAAAAATAAATCCTTATAAAAAAGCACCGTGTGATAAACGGTGCTTTTAGTAGTCTCTATTTGTTTTTTATGATTTCGTCCCATTCTTCAATGGATTTTTTATCGGATACACGTTTCCATTTCTCCGGCACATCCACAAAGCTCATGAGCTCTAAGCTGTTTCCATCTGGGTCTTTAAAGTAGATGGACGCATTTCCTTGATGAGGGCGTACAAATGGTTCAACAGACGTTCTGCTTCCAAAAGGAACGGCTTCAATATCAAGGCTTTCTAGCCAGTTTAGTGAGTTTTTCATATCTTCATAATCGACTTGAAATGCGATGTGCTGTAGTGATGGGTGGTACGGAATTTTATGTTCTTCTCCCTCCCATAATCCTAACCAGCTCTTGCCTTCTTCAATCCAGAAGAAGGCAGTCTCATCATCTCTCCAAGCAAATTTTAGTCCGAGCTTTTCATAAAATGCCATCGATCTCGTTAAATCCTTTACCGGTAAATGCGCTTCGTATATTCCTTTAATCATTTCCTCATCCCCTTTTCTATTTCTAGAATACGGTATTTTTGAATGATTAACGTCGGCTCCTAGATGGAATTTTTATCCGTCTTTGGACGTAAGACAGGGAAAGGTGATCACTCACCTTTCCCTGTCTTTTCGTCATTTACGTTTTTAAAATGATGAATGGTTACGTTTTTAAACGTTGCTGCACCACCGTCTGAAAATAAGGTAATGTTTTGATCGTTTAGAGGTGGAAATACTTCCTGTGAATGAACGATCTTACCGTCATCGACAAACACTTCGACGCTCGTTTTATCGACAAAGATGTTGAGATGAACGTCTTTTTTACCTTCTGGGAATGGAGCCTGACTTTCTACATACTTTTTCTCATCATCAGGCTGAGCGGTTTGACCACGGTTCACGTAGGAATAGTTCCCTTCCGTTGAAACGCCCACATCCAGGTGACGTTTTTGATCATCTGATTCTCGTAGGCGCAGTCCAATGTTTTTCGCCTCTTCAAATGAAACATCCGCTTGAATTTGATAGGAATCGCCTTTCACATCAAGCGTTTTGGAGCCGTCTACTTTTACATCTCCTATGTCATTTTTCGATGACACAAAATCCTGTAGCTTTTCAATCGGACTCGATGCGATAACGTATTGGTCATCCTGCTTTTTAAGACGAAGTTCCCGAACAATGGAATCAACGCCGTTAAAGCCTTCTTTTACCGTTGGCGTGTTATCTGGGTAGTCCCAGTTATTCATCCACGCAAGGGCATAGCGTTTCTCAAGCTTATCGTCTTGCTCACCGTCATCAAATGTGACCCCGCCATACCAGTCAAGACCATGATCAAGCCATTTCGGCTCATCGTTATCAGGCGTAAATTCCTTCCCATCGAAATCTCCTGTCCAGTAAGCGTACGTATTTGGCTGACCGGATTCCTTTCCGTTCGCACTCGCACCGAGTACCCATTTTTCCGTACCATCATCACCGCGCATGCGGAACAGATCCGGACATTCTGTAATCCCAATATCGTTCGTTTGGAATCCACCTGTATATGTCCAGTCTTTTAAGTTGTCGGACTCATAAAAGCCAATTTTGGCTCCTTCTGACATGAGCATCACCCATTTATTATGCTGGTCGTCCCAGACAACCTTCGGATCACGGAAGTCCTCAACGCCTGGGTTCGGAAGCACAGGCTTCTCATAGGCTTTAAATGTCTTTCCGCGGTCTGTGCTGTACCATAAGTATTGCTCCTGCTTTCCGCCGTCTGCTGACGGTTGCGTAACAAGCGCGATAATCGCACCTTTACCGAATCCAGCCGTATTTTCTTTATCTTCAACAACCGAACCTGACCAAATATCACCGTTATCATTCGTGAACTTCGGAATCGCCACGCCTTCATCTTTCCACGTTACTAAATCTTCAGATGTAGCGTGTCGCCATTCCGTTCCTCCACCCTTTTTCGAGTAATCGCCATTATATAAATAGTAATAATGATATTTACCGTCAAAATAAATCGGCTTTTGCGGATCATTCTTCCATTCTTTCGGCGTACTGAAATGATAGTTTGGTCGAAAGCTTGATGATGTTTCCTCTTTAATCTGTTTCGGGTGATCTGCTGGTTTAGAGTGTGATTTTTCTCCCTTATTCGCGATGAAAATCGCTACGACCGCGATGATCGCGACTATGATGAGGAGGGTAAGCAGCACTTTCTTCGTCATTTTGTTCACCTCTTTCTAGCTCTAGATAAAAAGAAAATGGTGAACTGGTTCACCATTTTCTCTGTTTGAAAATCTTACTTATCTTCCGTTAACTGACCTTGTTCAAGAATGCTGTTTTTCACAACAGACGTTTTGTCACCGTCAAGCTTCACTAAGAAACTTGGTGCGAATGTTGATTTGTGGTCTTTAAAGAACCCACGGTTTGTCATGTAGCTTGTTACTACTAAGTTGTCACTATTTGCTTGTGGAATCGCAAAGTGTGAGTATGTGAACGTTTTGTCGTTTGGATCTAGGTTCATGTTTAATACAAGACCTGTTCCGTTTAACGGCTTATACTTACCAGTTAATGAATTTGATACATACCCAAGCATATATACGTCTTTTTCATCAACGCCGTCAATGGTCATTTTTGCTCCACGAGAATCCGTGAATAAATACCATTTTCCGTCTTTTTTGAAGATGTTTGCACGTTCAATTTCATCTGTCACCGTATTTGATGTAATAAGCGGCTTCATGACTTTTTTCAACGAGTAATCATCATTAAGCTCGATAATTCCTAGTGCACCGTTTGCTTTTTCCGCTTTTGCCTTGTTAGGACCTTCTAATAGGCTCTTCTTCTCTGATTGGAAGAATGGATTATTTCCACCGTAATACGCACGGTTGTACAGAGATTCTTCTCCTTGGTACCCGTCTTCCGTTCCAGTATTTGCTTCGAATACAAGGTATTTGTGGCCGTTATCTTCTACATAGTGAGGGTCACGTAGGGTGTGGTTATCACCAGAATCATACGCGCCTTCATCAATGTACTGCTGGACGTTTTGATAGATCTTTCCGTCACCGTCAAAGATTGATTTATGATCATCAACACCCGTAATTTTTAGCGTGCTGCTATCAGGCTGTGTTACGTTTACTTGTGCTGTTGTGAGCGTTTGTTTCCCGTAGTTTTTACCAGAATAGTCCGTGTAGAATAAACGCACTTTTCCGTCATTCGTTAGCGTTGCCGAACCAGACCATTCTTGCGTTTGATCTTTTAAAAATGGATCATTTGGGTTTGCGAATTTATCGCTATCTTTGAACACGCGGCCTGCGTTTTTCCAGTTATCGATGTTGTTATCGCCTTTTTTCTTATAGAACATATAAACAGACGTATCATCCGCATCTTTTGGATCCCCCGCTAGTGCGAATACAATTTCATATCCTTTGTATTCAGCCACTGTTCCGTCTGCATTTTGCAGCGGCCAGCTGTCCCATACGTCTAAATCAATCGTATTTCCGTCTTTATCTTTTCCTTGTGCAGAAGCGATGTTTTTAATTTTTGACTCATCAAATTGAGGCACTTTGAATTGATCGCTTTGTTGCTGCTGAGGAATTTTTTTCATATCATAACGCGTAATATGTGAAACGCCGTAGCTATCATTATGATCTTTCGCATCGTGTCCTGCTCCTGCAGCAGAAGCTTGAAGCCCTCCACCTACTAATAATGCCGTTGTAAAGGTTACAGCCGTAGCTTTTCTTAGAACGTTCCATGGTGTTGCTTTCGTTGAGTTTGCTTTCATCTGATCTTGTTCTCCTTTTCAAACAATATAGTAAGTATGTGTAGAGAAAACCCTACCGATCGGTCTTCACGTTCTTTTTGGAACCGGTTCTGTTTTGCCTCAAAAAAAGAGGATAAAAAGACGGAAACACAAATGGTACGTGTAGCATCCAAACGGCTTGTCCCGATATTGTGACGGGGGTGATCCGCTTAACACACCATA